>DASTTJ010000296.1:0-10068 GCA_035760205.1 Steroidobacteraceae bacterium
TTGCCGTCCGTGGCGGATTCGAGGGTGCCTTCCCAGGTGACGGTCTGGCCGGGAAGGATGTTAGGGGGTCCACCCGTGGGCGGCTCCTTGCCCGTGAGCAATTCCTTCGGCCAGTTGAATCGATCGCGGATGTACTGGTAGTTGATGTCCTTCTCGACACGCTCGAGCTTGAGCTGCCCGTCGATGGAGTAACGCGCGGTGAACCCCCCCTCCTTGCCCGCGACGTCGCGGATGATGAGGTCGCGCGAGGCGAGACCGTACGGCTTCGGATTGCCGAGCCGGGTGATGCCGTTGTTATCCCACAGCACACCGTAGTTGCGCGTCGACACCACGAATGGCACACCGATGTCCATGTTGTGCTGGGCGAGCTCGACGTCTTCGCCGTTCAGGTTCATCTGTGCGTTCTGATGCTGGCCCGAACCGTAGAAGGCTTCGTCGGTACCGGCATTGAATCGCTGTGACACCCCGACTTCGGGCTTGCTGCGCGGCTCTTCGGCCAGCAGCGCTTTGCCGGCGAGATCGGTGAAACGCACGGCGCCATTCGCCAGCTTTACGTGCGCGACCAACTGCGCGGTCTTGAGAACCACGTCGCCCTCACGTTTTTCCACCGTGAATGCCGGAGGCTTTTCAGCGGCCGGGAGCACCATGAGGCTCTGAGGCACATCGAGATTCGCATCGGCAACCGAGGTAACCCGAACGATGCGGTCGGTCCTGACTTCAAGGCGTATGCGGTGCGATTGCCCATCCGCCGGCGTCACCACCACGCCCGTCTCGTTCTGTACGAACGACCCTTCCGGCGCATCCGCGGCGCAACCTGCGAGCACGAGCACGCACATCCAACTCGTCAGAATCTTCATGGGACCCCTCTAGAGAACTCGATTCGAATTTTTTGGCCGGGTTCCCGAATGAAAGCACAATGCTCTAATGAAAATTCAAGATCAAGTGGTTTTGGGGCAGAATCCCCCGCCGGTCATCCACACTAGAACTAAAGAATCCATGGCCAACAAGTCCGTCCCTTCACGTCCAACGGCGCAGGAAGCTGCCCCTCGTATCAGCCGCTATCGCGCCCCGGCGCTCGAGAAGGGGCTCGACGTCATCGAGCTGCTGGCAGCCGAGAAGTCACCACTCAATCTTTCCGCCATCTCACAGCGACTGGGCCGTTCGTCAGGCGAGTTGTTCCGGATGCTGCAGGTACTCGAATTCAAGGGCTTCATCACCACGGCCGAGAACGGCGGCGGTTATGTGCTTACGAACAAGCTGTTTGCCCTGGCCATGGCGCAGGCGCCAGTCCGCACCCTGGTCGAAACGGCGATGCCCATCATGCGCAAGCTGGTCCAGGACATCGGCCAGTCCTGCCACATCGCCGTGGCATCTGAAGACCAGATCGTGGTGATCACCCGCATCGAGCGCCCCGGAGATCTCGGATTCTCCGTACGCATCGGTTACCGGCGTGAAATTACCACCGCCACGTCGGGCCTGGTGCTGTTCGCCTACCAGGACGACGACGTTCGCCGCGCCTGGCTCAAGCGATGCCGGCTCAAGGGCGAGTCCGCCGAATCCTTCGTGCAACGTGCCAACCAGGTACGCGCACGGGGCCACCACGAGGCGGCCTCGCATTTTGTTCGTGGCATCGTCGATGTATCCGCGCCCATCCTGCGCGGCGAGACCGCTGTGGCGGCCCTCACCATTCCGTTCGTGCACAGCAATCCTCTGCAGGTGGAAATGGCGCAGGCGGTGCAATTCGTGCGCGCCGCGGCAAAACAGATATCCAATGAAATCGTGCACGGAGATCTCCCATGAACGACGCGGCCACGGACAAGCACACGCAATTCATCACCTCGGGCTATCTGTTCGCGACGATCCTCATCATCGGTCTCTTCTTCCTGTGGGGCGTGGCCAACAGCCTCAACGACGTGCTGATTCCGCAGTTCCGCAAGGCGTTCCAGCTCGACGACTTCGCATCGAGCATGGTCCAGTCGGCGTTTTACTTCGGCTACTTCTGTTTCGCGATTCCCGCGTCGTTGTTCATGCGGCGCTTCGGCTATCGCGCGGCGGTACTGATGGGCCTGGGTCTCTATGGGGCAGGTGCACTCTTGTTCCTGCCGGCAGCACAATCCAGTGAGTACTACGCCTTTCTGCTTGCGTTGTATGTGATCGCCAGCGGCCTCGCCTTTCTCGAGACCTCGGCGAATCCACTGATCGCCGTCATGGGCCCCGCCCACAGCGCCGATCAGCGGCTGAACTTTGCGCAGACATTCAATCCCATCGGCACGATGTCCGGTTCCTACATCGGCGGTTTGCTCATCTTTTCCGACGTGCACTACACGCCGGATCAGCTACAGGCACTGACGCCGCAGGCGTTCGACGCCTTTCGCGCGGCCGAGCTCGACGCGGTCAAACTACCCTACATCTGCATCGCGGCCATGGTGCTCGTGTGGGCGGCGTTGGTCGCCTTCGCCCGATTTCCTCCGGTCGACCGCGGGCGTGGCAACGAAGGTGAGAAAGAAGGCGGCTTTGGCGGCCTCGTGAAGTTTCCGCGCTACTGGTTCGGCGTGTTCGCGCAGTTCGCCTACGTCGGCGCGCAGGTGGGCGTGTGGAGTTTCCTGATCCGCTACACGCAGCACAATTTTCCAGGCACGCTGGAAAAGGACGCTCTTCGCTGGTTGCCGATATCCTTCGGAATCTTCTTCGCGGGCCGGTTGATCGGCACCCTGCTGATGTCACGCGTAAACGCGGCGAAACTGTTGGGCAGCTTCGCCGCCATCAACGTGGCGCTGTGCCTGATCGCGGTGGTGTCGGGCGGGCAAGTCGGCCTCACCGCGCTGATCGCGTCCAGCTTCTTCATGTCCATCATGTTCCCGACGATCTTCTCGATCAGCCTGCGTGGCCTCGGCAACTACACGAAATCAGGCTCGTCGTTTCTCGTGATGGCCATTATCGGCGGCGCGGTGTTTACCGCCGCCATGGGCTTCATCTCGCGCGAGAGTTCGATCAACGTCGCCTACATCGTGCCGGCGGTGTGTTTCGCGATCGTGTTCCTGTTTGCGTGGAAAGCGCGCCGGGACCCGGCGACGGTCGCGGCATGACCGCGAACCCATGAGCGTGGCGCTCGCACGTCGCGAGCTCGGCAGGACCGGACTCGAAATCAGCGTGCTCGGTTTCGGCGGCGCCGCCATCGGCAATCTGTATCGCGAGCTCGCCGACGGCGACGCTACCGCCGCGGTGCAAGAGTCATTCGCCGCAGGCGTCCGTTACTTCGACACCGCGCCGTTTTACGGCTTCGGCTTGAGCGAAATGCGTCTGGGGCAGGCGCTTCGTGGTGCGCCGGCCCTGCCAGTCATCTCCACCAAGGTCGGGCGCCGGCTGGTGCCCACCGGTCCGCAGGATGCCAGCGTGGGGCGCGAAGGTTATTTCTCGCCGCGGCCGTTCGCGCCGGTCTTCGACTATGGCTATGAGTCGGTGATGCGCTCGCACGCCGAGAGCCTGGAGCGTCTCGAGACAGCACGTGTCGACATCCTGCTTTGTCACGATATCGGGCGCATGACTCACGGCAGCTCACACACGGCGCGCATTGCGGAGTTTCTCGCCGGCGGCTACCGAGCAATGCGCGAGCTGCGCGACGCCGGCACGGTGCGCGCCATAGGCCTCGGCGTCAATGAACCGGAGGTCTGCATCGAACTGCTCGCATCATGCGATTTCGACTGCATCCTGCTCGCCGGGCGCTACACGTTGCTCGAACAGCCGGCGCTCGACGCGCTGCTGCCGCTATGCGATCAGCGCCAGGTGTCCATCATCTGCGGCGGTCCGTTCAACTCAGGCGTTCTGGCCGCCGGTTCGCGCGCGGGCGCGCAGACGCACTACAACTACGCCGCGCCACCACCGGCTGTACTCGAACGCGTGACCCGGCTGGAGGCGCTTTGCGGCGAATTCACCGTGCCGCTGCAAGCCGCGGCGCTGCAGTTCCCCCTGGGGCACCCGCGCGTCGCCAGCGTGGTGGCCGGATGCGCCAGCGGCGCGGAAGCGCGAAACTGCGCCGCGATGTTCTCTCATCCCATACCGCCCGAATTCTGGCATGCATTGCGCGATCGCGGTCTCGTCGACGCGCGCGCCCCTCTGCCCGCATGAATACTCCGGCCAGCACCGCGCCGTATGCCATGGTCGACAGCCATCAGCATTTCTGGCGCCTGGACCGCGGCGACTACGGCTGGCTGACGCCGGCTCACGCGCCTATCTATCGGGATTTCCTTCCGGAGCACCTCGCGCCACAACTGGCGCAGGCGGGCGTGTCGACCACCATCGTGGTGCAGGCCGCGGCCACTGTCGCAGAAACCCGCTTCCTGCTCGATCTCGCGCGCGAGCATCCGTTCATCGCAGGTGTCGTGGGTTGGGTGGATTTCGAGAGCGCCACCGTCGCGGACACCATTGCGGACCTGGCTGCGAATCCCTTGCTCGTGGGCCTCCGGCCCATGATCCAGGACATCCCGGATCCGGACTGGATGCTCGATACATCGCTCGCGCCAGCGTTCGAATCCATGCTCGATCACGGTCTGGTGTTCGATGCGCTGGTGTTGCCGCAACACCTGCCCGCGCTTCTCGAGCTCACCGCGCGTTACCCGGATCTGGCCATGGTACTGGACCACGGCGCCAAGCCACCGATTGCCACAGGCAATCTCGCGGCCTGGAAACAGGGCATCACCGCGCTGTCGCGCGCCACCACCATGGTGTGCAAGCTCTCCGGGCTCGCCACGGAAGCCGGTAGCGTCGCCCCTTCCGCGCTCGCTCCTGCCGTCCTGCATCTGCTCGAGAGTTTCGGGCCGAAGCGAATGATGTGGGGCAGCGACTGGCCAGTCTGCGAGCTGGTGTGCCCCTATGATGAATGGCGCGCCACCAGCGATACATTGTTAGCCCGCCTCACCACCACCGAGCGTGAGCAGATCTACTCCGGAACAGCACGAGCAACCTATGGAATTTAAGCGACTTGCCGGCAAGACCGCCGTGGTCACCGCCGCGGCCTCCGGCATCGGCCGCGCGAGCGCGGAAGCCTTCGCGCGCGCGGGGGCGAGAGTCATCGCCGCCGACATCGACGGGACCGCGTTGCAGAACGTCGCGGGGTGTGAGGGCCAGGTGCTCGACGTGCGCGACCCTGAAGCCATTGCCGCGTTCGCGAAAGTCGCAGGCAAGGTGGACGTGTTGTTCAATTGCGCCGGATCGGTTCCGGGCGGCACGATTCTCACAGTCGATCCGGACAAGTGGAACGCTGCCTTCGATCTCAACGTCAATTCCATGTACCACATGATCCGGGCGTTTCTGCCGGCCATGATCGCCGCACGCGCCGGGTCAATCATCAACATGTCGTCCGTGGCCAGCTCCGTCACCGGCGTGCCCGACCGCTGCGCTTACGGCACAACCAAGGCCGCGGTGATCGGCCTGACCAAATCCGTCGCAGCGGATTTCGTCGCGCAGGGTGTGCGTTGCAATGCAATCTGCCCGGGTACCGTGGATACGCCCTCGCTGCAGGCGAGGTTGCACGCCTACGGGGATTACGCCAAGACGCGCGCCGAGTTCGAGGCGCGGCAGCCGATGGGGCGTCTCGGCAGGCCTGAAGAGATCGCGGCGCTGGCGCTGCACCTGGCCAGCGATGAGTCCGGCTTCACTACCGGACAAATCCACGTGATCGACGGCGGTTGGATGATTTAAATGGGGCTCGAATGAACAAGGCACTATTGCGCGGCGCTGCGTACGCGCTCGCTCTCTCGTTGTCTGTCGCATCCACGGGCGCGGGAACCGACGCCAGTTCTCGAAAAGACGTGCTCAAACTCGCCTCCCGTGTGGCGGACTGGCAGTTGGTCCGACTCGGCGCCACACACGGCGTGACCAAACATGCTGAAGAAACCGCCAACTCGCGCAGCTGGCAACAAGGCGCGTTCTGGGTGGGCATGACGCGGCTGGCCGACGCCACGGGCGAGAAGCGCTTTGCCGACGCCATCATCACCATGGGCAAGAACCATCAGTGGAAACCCGGCGAGCGGCTGTACCATGCCGACGATCACGTCATCGCACAGAGCTACCTCTGGGCCGCGCGTCATAGCGCAGGCAGTGAGGCCATCGTGCCACTGCGAGCCACTTTCGACGCGATACTCGCCAAACCTCCCGTCACCCATCTGAGTTTCGTTCCGAAGACCGACTACGAATCGACGGATTGCTTGCGCCGCTGGTGCTGGTGTGACGCGCTGTTCATGTCGCCCCCGGCATGGGTCGAGCTCGCGCAGCAGACCGGCGATGCCCGTTACACCGAGTTCGCGATGGCCGAATTCTGGGCCACGACAGATTTTCTTTATGACCCGGCCGAAAAACTCTACTTCCGCGACAGCCGTTTCTTCGAGCGCCGCGATGACAAGGGCCGCAAACAATTCTGGAGCCGCGGCAACGGCTGGGTGTTCGCCGGCATCGCACTCACCCTCGACGTATTGCCGAAGGACAGTCCACATCGCCCCCGCATGGAACAACTGTTCCGCGAGATGGCAGACAAGTTGAAAACCGTGCAAAAGCCCGATGGATATTGGCCACCGTCCTTGTTAGCCCCCGAGAACTCGCCCGCTGAAACCAGCGGCACCGGCTTCTACGTCTACGGGCTTGCCTGGGGCGTGAACCGCGGGTTGTTAGCCGCGGGTGACTATCGTCCGGCGATCGAACGAGGGTGGGCCGCGCTTTCACGTGCCGTGGCCAAAGACGGCCGGCTTGGCTGGGTGCAACAGGTCAGCGACCGGCCCGAAAGTGTGGCGGAGGCCGACACTCAATACTACGGCGTCGGCGCGTTCCTGCTGGCTGCCAGCGAAGTCGCTCGCCTATAGATCGCCGCGCTCGAGCAGCTCCACGGCGTAACGCCCGCAATCCTATTCGTTCTTGACGGCTCCCCGCACGTTCATGGCGAACAGACCGACTTGAAGCGCGATGAGCGCCCAGGCTTGTGCCTGCCAGGCCCAGGCGACCCACAAGACATTGCTGGCGATGAACCACCAGAAGCCATGCGCCCGCCTCGACTTGTCGCGCGACGCCACCAGCCAGGCGGCGAACAGCGTCACCGCCATGGCTGGCCACTGGATTGCGTCCAGCATGGCATCGGGGGTCACGGTAGCTAGCCGTTGTAGGCGCGTTCCAGCGCCGCAATGTCGAGCTTGCCCATCTTCATCATCGCGGTCATCGCGCGTTGCGAATTCTGGTCCGCCTTGGTGAACCACTCGACCATCTTGCGCGGCACCACCTGCCACGAAACACCGTATTTGTCCTTGAGCCAGCCACACACCTGCGACTTCGGGTCGCCGCCGGGCGTGAGCTTGTCCCAGTAGTAGTCCAACTCTTTCTGGTCCTCGACATAGATCTGAAAAGAGATGGCTTCGGTGAATTTGAAGATGGGCCCACCATTGATCGCGGTAAACGGGAGACCCTCGAGCTCGAAGGCCACAGTCATGACGGAACCCACGGGCCGCTGGTGTTGCTCTTGTCCCGCCTTTCCGTAGCGCGCGACGTCAACGACCTTCGAATTCCTGAAGATGCTCACGTAGAGATCGACGGCCTCCTCCGCCTGGCTGTCGAACCACAGGCATGGGGCGATTTTCTGGCTGAATTGCATGAGAGTGTCTCGGTAGTTGAGGTGTACTGCATAGTCGTTTCCGTCAGCGCGAAATCGACATTCCCGAAGCTAATAGCCCCGGGCTGTCCCGGCTGTCGGACAGCGCCGGCTACGAACGGCGCACGAGCGCCTCTTCGAGCTCTTCGAGACTACGTCCGCGGGTTTCGGGCACCACACGCCAGATGAGCGCGACGCCAACGAACGCCAGCACGCCATAGATCAGGAAGGTATTCGAGCCTCCCAGCGTCTTCATCTCCCACGGGAACACGAACTGAACGATCACACAGACCGTGGAATTGACGACACCCACGCAGGAGATGGCCAGCCCGCGAATGCGGTTGGGGAAGATTTCGGAGAACAGCACCCACATGCCCGGTCCCAGCGAAAACGCAAAACTCGCGACGAACCCGAGCATGCCGATCAGCACCAGCAACGAGCTCCGCGCTTCGTCTTCGACCTGGAAGCCGTATGACGCGAGCAGCATGAAAGCACCGATGCCGATGCAGCCATACATCAGTAACGGGCGGCGGCCGACGCGGTCGACGAGCAGCAGCGCGAGTACGGTAAACACCACGTTCACCAGGCCCACGAAGACAGTCTGCATGAACGAGGCATTGGCCCCGGCTCCGGCGCGTTCGAATATCACCACGGCATATGACAGCACGGAGCTGATGCCGGTAATCTGCTGGAAGATGCCTACAGTCAAGCCGATGATCAGCACGCCGCGCAGCGCCGGGCTCAAAATTTCGGCGAGCACGGGTTTGGCGCGCTGTGTTTCGTGCTCCAGCGAGACGAGTACCGCTTCGAGTTCGGAATCGGCCTGTTCGATGCCCGTTATACGCGCGAGCACGCGGCGCGCCGCGGGAAGCTGGCCATGCATTGCGAGCCAGCGCGGACTTTCCGGCACCACCAGCAACGCAAAAAAATACGGAATCGCCGGAATCACGCCGATGCCGAGCATCCATCGCCAGTTCCAGTCCGCGGCACCGCCGAAGCGCACGATGAGATAGTTGCTGACAAAGGCCGCAAGCGTGCCCAACACGATGAAGAGCTGGTTGAACGACACCATGCGCCCGCGCCATGCGGATGGAGAAATTTCCGCGATGTACATGGGTGCGGTGACCAGCACTGCACCAACCCCGAAGCCGCTGAGCAGGCGCGCGAGAATCAGCGTGGCAAAATTTTCCGACAGGGCCGCAAGCAGCGCCGACACCGCGAACACGAACGTGGCGAGGCGCAATACCGTGCGCCGCCCGAAGCGGTCCGCTAGCGGGCCAGAAACGAAGATTGATACCGTGGATGCCACCGCCATCGACGTGACGGCCCAGCCCAGCTCGAATTCGTTCAAGGCGAACTCGGCATCGATGAAACTCACAGCGCCGGTAAACAGCGAGCCGTCGAAGCCCATGAGAAAGCCACTGAGTGCGACGATCAGGATAGTCCCGATCGCGCGGTGGCGATGGGCCGTCATCACGCAGGCCGGCCGACGGAGTCTCGCTCCACGAGTCTGGGTTCGAACACCTGCTGAACGTCGAGCTGCTGCTGGTCGTACACGTGCTTTAGCACCCAGCGCGAAGCCATGCGGGCCATTTCGGTGATCGGGTAGTGTACGGTCGTGAGCTTCGGGTACACGTACCGCGAGATCGGCGCATCGTCGAAACCGACGATGGAGAGGTCGGCGGGTAGTTCGAGACCGCGTTCATGCGCGGCCGCCATGGCGCCCGCGGCCATTTCATCGTTGGCGCACACCACTGCGGTGAATGGATTGCCTTTTTCGAACAGCGCGTTCAGCGCGTCGGTGCCGCCGGTCTCGTGGTAGTCGGCCTCGTGCAGCAGACGATCGTCGTATTTGATGCCGCCTTCGGCGAGCGCGCGCTTGTGACCGGCGAACCGCTGCTTGGCATCGACCCAGTCGAGCGGGCCGGAAATGTAGGCGATGCGCTTGTGCTTGCGCTGCACCAGTGACTGCGTAGCGAGATAGCCGCCGAGTTCGTTGTTGAGACTGAAGCATTGATCGGCAAGCCCACGCACCTTGCGGTTCATCACCACCAGCGGCGTGTTGTTGTGATCATGATCGACGAGGAACTTGTCCGAGAGCCGTTCCACGTGGACGATGAGCGCGTCGCAATTGCGGCTGACCAGGAAGCGAATTGCCTCGCGCTCCTGCTCCTCGTTGCTGTGCCCCGCCGCCACCATCACGAATTTTCCCGCCGCTTTCAGCGATTGTTCGATGGCGCTCAGCATGGCGCCGAAGAACGGACCATGAAGTTCCGACACCAGCACGCCAACGGCATTCGAGCTGCGCGTCGCCAGCGATTGGGCGATGGAGTTGGGCTGGTAGCCGAGCTGCTGCATGGCATCGAGCACCTTCTGGCGGGTCTTCTCGCTGACCTTGGCGCCAGGATTGATGACTCGCGAAACGGTGGCCAGCGAGACCC
>DASTTJ010000297.1:0-4748 GCA_035760205.1 Steroidobacteraceae bacterium
GGGAGCCTTCTCATCGAGGCCCAAATCAATAGAATGAAAACAGATAGACCCATCACGATTGCGGCGAACCAAAGGGCACTAAGACCCAGGACGCCCACTGTGGCAAGCGTGCCGGCCCCCATGAGAGTCAATGCAACAACAAGCCCTTCTGTTCGTGGCCAATTGCGCTTGAGCCACATCACGACTGTTGGGTCTGTTGACACTGATCCCCCTGAATGCATTCGACTGCTAGCACTGTATCCGGCACCAAGTCAGATCGCTTGTCTTCGGAATAAACTGTCACCCTTCATTCAGGAAGGGCGCCGCTTCGACCCGCTCCTCAGCGCGTCTGAACTTCCAACTTGATCTGCTGAACGCGTGCCGGACTCGTCGGCGCCAGCAACACGCTGCCGGTCACGCGGCCATGCTTACACCGCCATTTGAAGTCACCCGCGTGCGCGCCAGTGGCCGTCACCGCTGAGCTCGTATCGCATTCCCCAACCGCCTTCTTCAGCTTCGCGAGATCGCGGCTCCAACCTGCTGCATCCCGATCCATCAGAAAATTCACGGCGAGCTGGTCCGTGTTTCCGTGGACGCTGCCCGCCTTATAGATAGCCGCGACCGTGCGATAGGCGCGCGCGAGGTCTTCGCTCAAGGTCACAGACCTATCTTTGAACAGTTCCGCTTTCGTCAGCACTGCCGCCGCGTCCCACACGGCACCCGACGGTCCCGCATACGTCCTGTTAGCGAACGCGAACACGCCGAGCCCCTTCGCGGGAATGAGCAGCACGTGCGAGCCGTAGCCTGGATAACCACCGCCGTGACTCAGCGTGTAACCGAAGTCACACCCCAGCGACACGATCAAGCCCATGCCATACGTCGCCGCGAGCGGGCAGGCGCCTTGTCCCGGTTTGCCGGCTCGCTGCGGGAAGCTGCGCGGAAAACTGGATCCCTGCGCGAGCTCACGCACGGTCGCGCGGCTGGTCGGTCCGGAATTCGCTTCATCGCGCGGCGGCCAGCCGGCGAGAAGATAGGCCACCCATTTGGCGTATTCGTTGGCGCTGGTCTGGAGGCCGCCCATGGCGCCGAATGCGCCGTGCGCCATCGTGGGCTCGGGTCGCCACGCGTCATCTTCCCAGCGATATCCGAGCGCGCGTCGTTCATGCGGCGCGGCGTCCACGAAGAATCCCGATGACGTCATGCCGAGGGGCTGCAGCAGTGTCTGGGTAATCGTGTCGGCATACGGCTGCCCGGACACATTCGTGATGATCCGGCCGAGCAGGGCATAGCCCAGGTTCGAATACTCGTATGCGGTTCCCGGTGGACGCGTGAACGGCACGCCTTCGCGCAACAGCTTGGTGAATTCTGCGTCGGGCAGCGGCGTCTGCCGGTCGCCCCAGGGATCATCGGTGACCAATCCCGCGGTGTGGTTCAGCAGATCGCGCACGCGAATGCGCGGCGAATCCTGCGTGGGGTATATCCAACCGCGCATTTCCGCGATGTAGGTCTCCGCGGGGGCGTCGAGCTGCAGCTTTCCTTCATCGCGCAGCTTCAGGATCGTGAGCGCGGTGAAGGCTTTCGTCATTGACGCGATGCGAAACAACGTATCCGCGGTCACCGGTCGTTTGGAGTCGAGATCCTGGACGCCAATGCTGCGGACATGCACCAGCTTGCCGTCGGCGACGACTCCATACACGAGCCCGGGGACATGGTTGTCGAGCGCGTAGTCCGCGAAGATCTCGTCAACCTTGGCGAACTCCCTGGGCTCGTCCGCCTGTGCTGCAAGAGTGGATAAACAAACGGACAACGCCAGAACAATGCGCTTGCTCATCGACTCTCCCAGATGCCGGACAAGGAGTCCGGTCACAGAAATGTACTGTCCCGCGCGTCGCACGCCAAATCCCTGACGCCTTCACGGGCCGCGGCGGGGGTTTGCCGCCCCGATCTGGAATGACTTCAGGAACCTATGGCGTGACCGATATCCGGTACGGGCGTACCGCGCCCGCGGTTCTTTGCGGACTCATCAGAATGCTTCAGGTCATAGGCTCAATCGTAGTCCTCGTTTGCGTGTTCGGCGGCTTCATGATGTCAGGAGGAAAACTCCTGGCGCTGTGGCATCCCTCGGAAATCATCATCATCGTGGGCGCCGCGCTCGGCGCGTTCATGACCAGCAATCCGCCGAAGGTTTCGAAGCAGGCGTTCGTGCTTGCGCTGACGTTGCCGAAGGGCGCGCGTTACCAGCGCGACGACTACGTCACCTTGCTCAAGCTCATCTACGACATCCTGATGAAGATCCGCAAGGATGGTTTGTTAGCCATCGAAAGCGACATCGAGGCGCCCGAGAGGAGCCCGCTGTTCCTGAAGTATCCGGTCATCCTCGATGACCAGCACATGGTGGTGTTCATCACCGATTGCCTGCGCCTGATCACGGGCGGCTCGCTCGATCCGCACGAGCTCGAGAGCCTGCTCGAATACGAATTGGAAACGCATCACAAGGAAGCGCATGAACCCGCGCACGCGGTGCAGAAGGTGGCGGATGCACTGCCCGGCTTCGGCATCGTGGCGGCAGTGCTCGGCATCGTGAACACCATGTCGGCGCTGGATGGCGCGGATACAGCGACCATCGGCGCCAAGGTCGGCGCGGCACTCGTGGGCACCTTCCTCGGCATTCTGGTGGCCTACGGTTTCGTGGGCCCGATCGCTTCGGCGATGGAACATCGCGCGAACGAAGAGAGCAAGGCGTTCGAAGTGGTCAAGATGGCGCTGGTGGCCAGCGTGCGCGGTTACGCGCCGACGGTCGCCGTCGAATTTGCGCGCAAACTGTTGTTCAGCGAAGTGCGGCCGACTTTCGCGGACCTGGAAGCGCACCTGAAGGGCAAGACGCCCCCGGGTAACGGCGGGCATTGAGCCATGTCGAAAGCGGAATCCAAGGCACGGCCGATCTACGTCAAGCGCGTCAAGAAGGTCGCCGCAGGACATCACGGCGGCGCGTGGAAAGTGGCGTACGCGGATTTCGTGACCGCGATGATGGCCTTCTTCATGGTCATGTGGCTCGTCACGGCGGTGTCGAAGGATCAACGCGCGGCCATCTTCGACTACTTTAAGAACCCGAGCATGGAGCCCGGCAAGAGCGTGAAGCCGGCGCCGGGACAGATGGGGCCGGGCGGGGCAAGCACGGCGGTCATCAACATGGGTGGCGGCCTCGACGCGCCGAAATCTTCCAACAAGCAAACCGAGACGATCGGCGCCACGGTCATGACGTCGCCAGCGTCGCCCATCGATCTCCGATCTGAAGAACAGAAGCTCGCCGAAGCCGAGGAGCTCAAGAAGCTGCTCGAGAAGAAACAGCTCGATGCGTTGATGCAGGATCTGAAGGAAGCCATCGCCAAGAGCCAGGCGCTGCAGCCATTCAAGGATCAGCTGCTGCTCGACATCACGCCCGAGGGCCTGCGCATCCAGATTCTCGACGCACACAACCGCCCGATGTTCGACCTCGGCAGCGCGCGCCTGAAGGCATATACCAACGACATCCTGAAGGAAGTCACGGGATATCTACGCACGGTGCCGAATCGGCTGAGTGTCACGGGTCACACCGACACCACGCCGTATGCGGGTATCACGGGTTACACGAACTGGGATCTATCCACCGATCGCGCCAACGCGGCGCGGCGCTCGATGGAATCGGCGGGCCTGGAGACCGAGCGCATCGCGCGCGTCGTGGGTCTGTCTTCTTCAGTGCTGTTCGACAAAGAGAATCCGCGCAGCGCCGTGAATCGGCGCATCAGCATCGTGGTGATGACGCGGCAGGCGGAGCAGGATGCTCAACAGACGGACTTGCCGCCCGCGGCGGTAAACCCCGCGCCTACTGAAAATCCGGAAGGCTGAAATAGAACGCGGCGCCCTGGTCCTGCTCGCCGTCGACCCAGACCTTGCCTCCGTGGCGCTCGACAATCCGGCGCACGATCGACAGACCCACGCCCGTGCCTTCGAACTGGTCGGCGCTGTGCAAGCGCTGGAACACTCCGAACAACTTGTTCATGTACTTCATGTTGAAGCCCACGCCGTTGTCCTTCACGAAGCACACCAGCGTAGTGCCATCCATGCGATAGCCTATTTCGATGTGGGCCTTCTCGCGCTCGCGTGTGAACTTGATGGCGTTGGAGATGAGGTTGACGAACACCTGTTGAATGAGGCCCGGGTCCACCTGCCAGGTGGGGAAGTCGGCGATCACGAATTCGATGCTGCGCTCAGCGCGCTCGTTGACCATTTCGTCGATGACCCGACGCGCCAGGTCGCCGAAGCGCACGGGCTGTTTGTGCAACGCCTGGCGGTTGAGCTGCGAGAGGCGCAGCAGGTCCGTGATGAGCCGGTCCATGTGTGCCGCGCCGGCATTCACATTCTGCAAGAGGCGCCGGCCTTCGTCCGAAAGATTGCCGACGTGATCGGAAAGCAGCGACTGCGTGAACGCTGAAACCGCGCGCAGGGGCGAGCGCAGATCGTGTGAAACCGAATACGAGAACGCTTCCAGCTCCCGATTGGCGATCTTCAGTTCTTCAGTGCGCTCGCGAACACTTTCTTCGAGGCGTTTCTTCTCGAGACGGAGCTGGCGCACGGCCAGCGCGCGTTCGAGCACCGGCAACGTGGTGGTTAGCTTGATGGGCTTCTGGATGTAGTCGAGCGCCCCGGCTTTCATGGCGGCGATCGCGGTTTCGAGCGCGCCGTGTCCGGTCATGATCACGGCCACCAGCGTGGGGTCGATGAGCTGCGCG
>DASTTJ010000298.1:0-7000 GCA_035760205.1 Steroidobacteraceae bacterium
TCCTGGATGCCGTTCGATTGCGGCGTGCACTAGTTTGCAGTCGCCTTCGTCTGCAGGAATCGGTAGCAGGAACACGACACCGCCTCCAATCCCTGCATGTCAAGAATGGTGATGTCACCGCGCCGATAACGTATGAGGTTGCGACGCTGCAGGCCGCTGGCCGCAACGGTTACACCTTCGCGGCGAACACCCAGCATGTCGGCGAGGAATTCATGTGTCAGGTGAAACTCGGACGAGGCCATGCGCTCCGCGGTCATCAGCAGCCAGCGTGCCAGGCGCGCTTCCACGAAGTGAAAGCGATTGCAGGCCGCGGTCTGGCTTATCTGGATCATCAGCGTGTCGGTGAACTTGAGCAGCCCTCGTTGTAGTGCCGTGCAACGGCGGAATTCTTTCAGAAAACGCTCGGAGCTCATGCGCATAGCGGTACCCGTGCCCTGGACCAACGCACGTACGGGGGAGGTGGCGGCACCCAGCGCGAGACGCGCGCCGATCATGCCTTCGCGGCCAACCAGTCCCACTTCGAGCGCCCGATGGCCTTCGACCAGAGTCAGCAGCGACACGAGGCTGTCGCCGGGAAAGTACACCGCGCTCATCGGTTCGCCCGGTTCGTACAGCACCTCGCCATAGGTGAGCTGGACAGGCTCGAAGCCGCTCGCCATGCGGGTATAGTCGGCGACCGGCAGCGAGACCAGGAGCTGGTTTTTCGCGTCGGCCCGCGCATGCGCAACAAGCTTGACCGAGTGGCGCGGCCTCAAGACTCGCGTTTTCGCCGCGGGCCCGGTTCCGCCGGCCCACTCGCGCGTCAGGATCGCGTTCATTGGCGAATCGCCGGCGATTCCCGCGATGGTGAGCGTGAACGCGAAACGTGTCCGCTGCGCGCGGCAGACATATCTGCAGCGCAATGATGGGCGCATTCGCGTGAGTACCTGGCGCAATGCCTCGGCTACGTCCGAGGCGTACTTGCGTTCATTTTCCGGCGCGTCGCGGCAAGCCTCGAAGATGTTCTCGCCCGCGCGTAAATCGAGTCCGGCGCGCCCATGTGCCGTGCCGGAGGCGCGCCACGCCGCGTTGGTCATGATCACCACGCCGCGTGCGTCGAGCACGCAGACTTCACCTGGCAATGCGTTGAGCGCACTCATAGCGATGCGATTCGAGTCATGCAGCGCGCTCTGCGCCTCGGGCAGCAGCACAGCGTTGCCGCTGTCGCGATCCATCACCGCGTCGAGCTCCCCCGCATCGAACGCCTTCAGCTCGGCAACGCCTGTGACGAGACGGCGAAGCCAGAGCCTGAATGCAGCCTCGGTCTTGTCGGGAGCGGGCGGCCGGCTAGTGGAGCCCGGCGCGGAGATCATTCTCGTCTCGCCACAGGGAGGCCCAACGCCGCCAGGACGCTACTCGTATCGCTGAGATTGCCAATTATATTGGAGCCGGGCGAAGGCGATAGTTTGGTGAGACTGGGAGTGACGAGAATGCCATCGTCCAGCGCGCGCCTGGGATGTTCGCAGACATCGACGATTTCCAGCCGATAGGCCTCTTTGAGATGCTGACGGCAGATCTGTTCGAGGTTGGCGATCGCCTTCACGGAGTTGGGCGCGCTGCCGGCGACGTAGAGTCGCATGGTCACGACTGTCGATACCGACCGCGTCTTTTCAGCCGGCTTGACTCGCTTACTTGCCACGGCGATCCCGCTCATGACCGTTGCCATTGCCGCCGCGCAGCCTGCGCACTTCGGTCTGGTGTTCGCCGGAAGACACGTGGCGCGCGGCATCGTCGCGTTTGTACAGCGCGAGCGCTGCACGCTGTCGCTCGAGATCGAGTTGCAGCGCCGCGATGCGCGCGGAAGTATCCGCCTCGGCAAATTGCAGCTCGAGGCGCTTGTCGCCGGATTCTGTTTCGCGCACCAGGGCGCGCGATCTCTCTTCGGCTTCTTTTTCCCAGCGCAACGTGCCCATCAACACTTCGCCGCCCGAAGAATAGACATCCACAAGCGCCAGCCCGGAATTGCTGAGGATGAGCTCGCGCACCTGGTTGGAGTGCCGGGTACCGCGGGATTTGACGATGGTGAGCGCACGATTGCGTTCGCCGCCACACACCAGGTACGACAGCTGTATCCAGCTGTCGGCGATCGTCGAGATCTGGAGCTCGGTGGCTTCCGCCTGCGGGTTCTCGCCTTCGACCAGCGCCGTGATGACTGCGGTGATGTGTTGGTCGCGCAGCTTGTAGATGAGCCGGTTGCCGATGGCGCGTGCCGAGCTCAGCGCACCCGTCCTCGCAATAGCCGACAGCGGGTCGATCACCATGCAGCGCGGCCGGTGTTCGTCGATCAGCGCATTGATGCGCAGCAGGTGCTCTTCCGCGTTGACCGCATCGGTGCGGCCGGAATACATCTGCAGCAAGCCGGATTTCATGTGTCCATCGAGGTGGATACCGACGGATCTAAGATTGCGGCGCACTCGAGCGCCGCCTTCATCAAAACTCACGAACAGCGTGCGCTCGCCGCGCCGACAGGCACTCTCGGTGAACAGTCCCGCGAGCGTCGTCTTCGATGTGCCGGGCGCGCCGGTGATCAGCGTGCAGCTTCCGCGGAACAGGCCTCCGTCCAGCATCTCGTCGAGACCCTGGAAGCCGGAGGACACGCGTTCGGTCGATGCTTCCTGCGCAACGTCGGTGGCCCCGGGCGATGCGACTTCCATGCCGTGCGGGCCGAAACTCAGCGGATACTCTCCAGGCGCAAACGAGGAGCCGCGATACTTGGTTATTTCGAGCCGGCGGACCGGAATTCCCTGTTCCATCCGGCGATCGAAGCGCACGACGCAATCGACCATGAACTGCATGAATCCGTAGCTGGCGGTATTCGTGCCATCGCCCTCGCCGTCGATCTTCGACGTGATGATGGAAGTCAGCTCGCGACGCGTGAGCCAGTCGCGCAGCCTATATATTTCCCGCATTTTGGCGCGCGGCGTGCGCAGAAGAGACAACAGCACGTCGATACCGTCGAATACCACCCATTTCGCGCCGATCTCAACCTGCTTCGCCTCGAGCATGGCCAGCATGCCGCCAAGGTCGAAATCGCCAGTCGATATGAATGACGGCGACAGTTGGGCGTTCATGAAGAACAGGTGTTTGCGTTCCAGGGCGGGCAGGCCCCAGTCGAAGGCCGCCGCGTTGGTGAATATGGCGTCGATATTCTCTTCGAACGCGACGAAGATGCCGGGTTGTTTGTGCCTGCTGGCGGCTCCCACGAGCGTCTGCAGTGCGAACACGCTCTTGCCTGTACCCGGGCCGCCCATGACGAGAGTCGTGCGGTTGCGCGGCAATCCGCCGAGACTGATATCGTCGAACCCGCGAATTCCCGTGAGTGCCTTCGACAACAGTTTGCGGGGCGCGGTCTTTGCCATCGCGGCAGGCTGAGCTCAAATCGGCGTTTGCTCTGTTCGGTACCGCTCATATAGGGGTTGCTGCGAGTAACACCTATTCCCGAATTTGCTGACAAGGAGTGTCCTTTGCCTTTCAAATGCCGCCGCTCTACATTCCCATGGGAATGACCGATAGCACCGAGGCTGAAGCACGTTATCGCCAGCTGTTCGACACCCTGATCGAAGGGTTCTGCACCATCGAAGTCAACTTCGATGAACACGGCAAGGCCGTGGACTATCGATTCCTCGAGGTCAATCCGGCGTTCGAAAAGCACACGGGAATCCAGAACGCGCAGGGCCGGCTCATGCGCGAAATTGCTCCGGACATCGAATCGCACTGGTTCGAGACCTTCGGAAGGGTGGCGCTGACCGGTGAGTCCGTGCGCTTCGAAAACGAAGCGAAACCCCTGGGTCGCCACTACGAAGTAAATGCCTACCGGGTGGGTGATTCGGCAAGCCGCAGAGTCGCCATCCTGTTCAACGACATCACCGAACGAAAGTTTTCCGAGCGCAAATTGCGCGCGCAGTTCGAGCGCATGAGCCTGCTTCACCAGATCACTCGTGCGGTGGGCGAGCGCCAGGACATGCCCAGCATTTTCCAGGTCGTCATCCGCACGCTCGAAGACCAGCTGCCGATCGACTTCGGCTGCGTGTGCCTGTACGACGCGGTGGCGAACGATGTCATGGTTGCCACCGTGGGGCTGCGCAGTGCCGAGCTCGCCATGGAGCTGGCTCTCACCGAGCAATCGCACATGAACATCGGCGACGACTGTGTCGCCAAGGCGGTGCGCGGTCAATTGATCTACGAGCCGGACACGACTCTGGTGCAGTCGCCCTTTCCACAACGACTGGCGAAGGGCGCGCTGCGCGCGATGGTCGCCGTGCCGATGCTGATCGAGGGCAAGGTGTTTGGAGTATTGGTCGCGGCGCGCCGTGAATCTCACAGCTTCAGCAGCGGCGAGTGCGAGTTCCTCACGCAGCTGAGCGAACAAGTGGCCCTGGCCGCACAACACGCACAGCTTTACAGCGCGCGGCAGGCCGCCTATGAAGATCTGCGCCAGACCCAGGCGACGGCGATGCAGCAGGAGCGATTGCGCGCGCTCGGGCAGATGGCCAGTGGTATTGCACACGACATCAACAACGCCATCTCGCCCATCTCGCTGTACACCGAGGCGTTGCTCGAGCGGGAAAAGAACCTGAGCTCGACCGGCCGCGGACAATTGAACGTCATTCAGCGCGCCATCAGCGATGTCGCGCAAACCGTGGCACGCATGCGCGAGTTCTACCGCCCGCGCGATCGGGAGCTGATGCTGCAGCGGGTGCAGCTCAACGAACTCGTGCAGCAGGTGGTGGATCTCACGCGCACGCACTGGGCCGACACGCCGCAAAAGCTCGGCGTCATGATCGAGCTCCGGAAACAACTTGCGAAATCCCCACCGCCTGTCATGGGAGTGGACAGCGAAATTCGCGAGGCGCTCACCAATCTGGTTTTCAACGCCGTGGACGCGATGCCGAAAGGCGGGACATTGACCGTGCGTACGCTCGTGGACGACGGGCGCGTGCACGTCGAAGTGATCGACTCCGGTGTGGGTATGGACGAGGATTCCAAGCGACGTTGCCTCGAACCGTTCTTCACCACCAAGGGAGAACGCGGCACCGGCTTGGGGCTGGCGATGGTGTACGGCATGGTGCAGCGGCACGGTGCTGACATCACGATCCAAAGCGAAGTGGGTCGGGGCACCACGGTTCGCCTGAGTTTCAGCGCCGCTGTCGTGGATACGCCGGTCCCGACGCCGGCGCCACTGGTCGTGCCCGCGGGCCTGCGCATTCTTCTCGTCGACGACGATCCAATACTGCTCAAGTCGCTGAGCGACGCGCTTGCGGCTGACGGTCATACCATCGTCACGGCCAACGGCGGTCGCGAAGGTATCGAAACGTTTCGCGAAGCGCACGAAGCCAAAGAGACTTTTTCCGCGGTGGTGACCGACCTCGGCATGCCCTATGTCGACGGGCGCCAGGTGGCGAATGCGGTGAAGTCCATTTCGCCGGGCGCACCGGTAATCCTGCTCACGGGTTGGGGACAGCGGCTGCAGGCCGAAGGCGACCTACCCGCGCATGTGGACATGGTGCTCGCCAAGCCACCGAGAATCCGTGAGCTGCACGAGGCGCTCGCGCGCTGCTGCGTCAAGGCGTCCGCGGCTTTGCCGTCGTCAGCGCCTCATCCAGGATCTTGACCAGCGCCAATGCGCGCCACCACGACTCTCATTCTCTTACTGCTGTCGTGCGCCGCAGTCACGGCAGCGCCGGATGGACCGTACGTCTTTCGCAAAGGCGCGGATGCCTGGGAATCCCTCGCGGTCGACGGTAAGGAAGGCCAGGAAAAAAAGCGCGTCACAACGCTCGCGCACGATGCGTCCATTACGGTCAAGGCGGTGGGCGCCGTGCCCGCGTTCAAGGTCAGGCTCCGCGGCGCCGCAATGTCTTCGCCGGACGAAATCCGCATCGCCGCGGCCACGCCATTGTTCGTGGTGGCGGACACGCATGGCGAATACGAAATCCTGGTGTCGATGCTGCAGAAACAGCGAATTGTCGGGAAAAAGCTCGAATGGAAATTCGGGCGCGGACACCTGGTGCTGCTGGGCGATGTCTTCGACCGTGGCCCGAACCATACCGAGATTTTGTGGCTGCTCTATCAGCTCGAAGCCGAAGCGGCACGTGCGGGCGGCGGCGTCCACCTGCTGCTCGGCAATCACGAAGCCATGGTGATGATGGGTGACCTCCGCTATCTCAATCCCAAATACGTGCAGACCGCCGCGGTGTTGGGCGTGAGCGCGTACTCGCAGTTGTTCGACTCCACGAGTGTGCTGGGGCAGTGGCTGCGTTCGTTGCCCACGGTGCTGAAGATCAACGACCTCTTGTGCCTGCACGCGGGTCTTTCGCGCGTACTCATCGACAGCCAGATGTCGCTGCCCGAGATCAACGCGGGCGTACGCTCGGTTCTCGGGGGATCGGGAGTGGATGCGAGGCCCGAGCGCGATTCGCTGCTCATGGGCAGCGCAGGTCCGCTGTGGTATCGGGGCTATTTCGCGGACCAGAAGAATTTCCCCACCGCCACCATGGGCGACATCGACCACACGCTCAAGACATTTGGCGTCCGCAAAATCCTCGTCGGTCATACCATCGTGCCTGCGATCACACCGCTGTTCGACGGCAAAGTGATTGCGGTACAGGTCTATCCACGGCGCGAGGATTCGGGGCAGGTAAATTTCGAAAGCCTGCTCATCAAGGGTGGTGAGTCCTGGCGCGTCAAACTCGACGGTACGCGGGTCGCGCTCTGATGCCTGCTTCGTCGCTGTTATCGGCCGTGTTTGGTGCGCTGGCACTTCTCCTCGCACATTCTGGATTCGCCGCGACACTTGAGGTGGGGCCAGGACCGCGCGCCGATTTCGCCACGGTGCAGGCGGCAGTCGATGCGCTGCCGGCGACGGGCGGCACCCTGAAGATCGCGCCCGGCGTCTATCGCGAAAAGCTCACGATAGCGAAGCCTGCGATCAAACTGCTGGGCACTGGCAAGCGGCCGCAGG
>DASTTJ010000299.1:0-2635 GCA_035760205.1 Steroidobacteraceae bacterium
CCGTGCCGCAACCGGTCAGCGACGATGCAATCCGCGAGTCCATCGAGACGAATCAGCTTCGGCTGCAGCGCGAAAGGGGTGCAGACCTCACGCTGTTCTCGCCGCGCGCATCAGCCATGGGGCATCACGTGGGCGATGAAGCCGTTTCCATGGCCTGGACTCGCGCCTGCAATGACCTCGTGAAACGGGTCGTGGATCTGTACCCCGCCAATTTCGCCGGCGTTTGCCAGCTTCCGCAATCGCCGGGGGTGCCGATTGCACACTCGATCCACGAGCTCACGCGTTGCGTGCTCGAGCTCGGATTCGTCGGCTGCAATCTGAATCCCGATCCGTCGGGTGGCCACTGGACCTCGCCACCGCTCATCGAGCGCCACTGGTATCCGTTGTACGAAAAGATGGTGGAGCTCGATGTGCCGGCGATGATCCACGTGTCGGCGTCGTGCAACCCCAACTTCCACGCCACTGGCGCGCACTACATCAACGCCGATACCACGGCGTTCATGCAGTTCGTCCAGGGCGACCTGTTCCGCGATTTTCCAAGTCTTCGCTTCGTGATTCCGCACGGGGGTGGGGCGGTGCCGTATCACTGGGGCCGCTATCGCGGCCTTGCCGATATGCTCAAGCGTCCGCCGCTCGACGGCCACGTCATGCGCAATGTGTTCTTCGACACTTGCGTGTATCACCAGCCGGGCATCGATCTGCTCGTGAAGGTGATCGACACGGGCAACATCCTGTTCGGCTCGGAGATGCTGGGCGCGGTGCGAGGCCTCGATCCACAGACCGGGCATCATTTCGATGACACCCGGCGCTACATCGACGCGCTTGCCATTCCTGCCGATGCCAAGCGCCGGATCTTCGAGCTCAACACCCGCCGCGTGTATCCGCGGCTCGACCTGCAGCTCAAGGCGAGGGGTTTGTGAACGACAGCGCTTTCCCGGTGGACGCCGGCTGGTTGAGCCCGCAGGCGGCACCCCGAAAACCCGCATTCCGGCCACCGCCGGGCGCCGTCGATGCCCATTGTCACGTGTTCGGTCCTGGCAACGCGTTTCCTTATGCGCCCGAGCGCAAGTACACGCCTGCCGATGCACCGAAGGAAAACCTCTGGGCGCTGCGCGACCACCTGGGGTTCGAGCGCAACGTGATCGTGCAGGGGACTTGTCACGGAACCGACAATCGCGCGCTCGTCGATGCGCTTCGCGCTTCTGGGGGTCGCGCCCGTGGCGTCGCCAGCGTCTCCAACACCGTGACCGACAGCGAGCTTGCCGGCCTGCACGAAGCGGGTGTGCGCGGCGTGCGATTCAATTTCGTCAAACGGCTCGTCGAGGTGACGCCGCCGGCGGTGCTGCTCGAGATCGCGCAGCGCATCGCGCCGCTCGGCTGGCACGTGGTGGTGTATTTCGAAGCGCAGGACCTGCCGGAGTTGGCACCCTTCATCGCCTCCATTCCAACAATAGTCGTGGTCGATCACATGGGCCGGCCCGACGTGAAGCTGCGTGCCGACGGCGCCGAGTTCCAGCGTTTCGTGCGCTTCATGCGCGAGAACGCCAACGTCTGGGCGAAGGTCAGCGGCGCGGAGCGGCTGTCGATCAGCGGCCCGCCTGACTACTCCGACTTCGTGCCCTTCGCGCGGCGCATCGTCGAAACGTTTCCCGGACGTGTCCTCTGGGGCACGGACTGGCCGCATCCGAACATGAAGTCGCACATGCCCGACGACGGGGATCTGGTGGACCTGCTGCCGCGCATCGCGCCGACCCCCGAGCTGCAACGCTGGCTGCTCGTCGACAACCCAACGCGTCTCTACTGGGAGCCATGAGTTTGGAAAAACGACCACAAAAATCTTATGCCGACATTCCGGGCACGACGGTGTTCGACGCGGAGCAGTCGCGCAAGGGTTATCACCTCAACATGTTCTGCATGTCGTTGATGAAGTCAGCGAACCGCGAACGGTTCAAGGCCGACGAGCGCGCCTATCTGGACGAATGGCCGATGAGCGAGGAACAGAAGCAGGCGGTGCTCGCGCGCGACTACAACGGCATGATCAAGCTTGGCGGCAACATCTACTTCCTTGCCAAGATATTCGCCACCGACGGGCGAAGCTTTCAGTACGCCGCGGCGCTCATGACGGGCATGAGCCAGGATGATTACGCGCGCATGATGCTGAACGGCGGTCGCGCGTATGAGCAGAGTGGGCCAAAGGAGAACGTGTAATGGCGCGTGTCACCGCCGGTATCTGCTGCTCACATGTGCCCGCGATAGGCGCCGCCATCGATCTCGGCAAAATGCAGGAGCCGTATTGGGCGCCGTTGTTTGCCGGCTTCGAATTCTCGAAGCAGTGGATGGCCGCAAATACACCCGATGTGGTGTTCCTCGTCTATAACGATCACGCCACCGCGTTCAGCCTCGAGTTCATTCCGACATTCGCGATCGGCTGCGCTGCCGAGTTCACACCCGCGGACGAAGGCTGGGGTGCGAGGCCGGTACCCATGGTGCGGGGCGCACCGGAACTGGCTGCCCACATTTCCGAGAGCGTCATCCAGTCCGACTTCGATCTCACCATCGTGAACAAGATGGATGTGGATCACGGATTGACGGTGCCTTTGTCGCTGATGTTCGGCCAACCGAAAGCCTGGCCGTG
>DASTTJ010000300.1:0-7222 GCA_035760205.1 Steroidobacteraceae bacterium
AACTCGTTCCAGTCACGCACGCGCTCGGCGGGCGAACGGTCCACCGGCAGCTCGCGCAGATACTCGATAAATCCAGTTGGCTTGCCCATCTAGCTGGTTCTTCTTCTCTTAGTTTCCGCCGACGCGCGACAGATCACGCGCGTTTTCTTCGAACGCCGCCATGATGGCTTCGTCGCCCGACAATCCCTGGTCGTGCGCCCGCTTGAGGCAGGCCAGGGCGCGCTTGTAGTCCTTCGGGATCACACGCACGAACTTCGGAAGCTTGGTCTCCCACGCTGCCAGAATGGACTTCGCGTGTTCGCTGCCGGTGTACTGCACGTGTTTCTCGATGAGCACTCGCAGCTCGACGGCTTCCTTCGGATCCTCGACGCGCTCGACGTCCACCATCTGCACGTTGACGCGCCCGGGAAACTCGTTGTTTTCATCGAGCACATAAGCGATGCCGCCCGACATGCCCGCGGCGAAGTTGCGGCCCGTCGGGCCCAACACAACGACTCGTCCGCCGGTCATGTACTCGCAGCCATGGTCGCCCACCGCCTCGACCACCGTGTCGACACCGGAATTGCGCACCGCGAAACGTTCCCCGGCCATGCCGCGCACGAACACTTCGCCTTTCGTCGCCCCATAAAGAGCCACGTTGCCGATGATCATGTTGCTCTCGGACGGGAACGTCGCGCGGCTGCTCGGGAACACCGCGAGCTTGCCGCCCGACAGGCCCTTGCCGAAATAGTCGTTGGCATCCCCTTCGAGCGTGAAGCTCATGCCGTTCGGCACGAAGGCACCGAAGCTCTGGCCGGCCGAACCCTTGAAATTGATCTGGATGGTGTCCTCGGGCAACCCCGCGACGCCCCATTTCTTGGTGACTTCGCTGCCGGTGATGGTGCCCACCACGCGGTTGACGTTGCGCACAGGCAGTTCGGCAGTCACTTTCTCGCCGCGCACGATAGCCGGCTCGCAGATACCTAACAATGTGGTGACGTCGAGCGACTTGTCGATGCCGTGATCCTGGCCGATCTGCTTGAAGCGACCGATCTCGGGGCCGGCATCCGGCGCGTAGAGAATGTTGCTGAAGTCGAAGCCCTTGGCCTTCCAGTGGTCGATGGCGACGCGGGGTTCCAACATGTCGACGCGGCCCACCATGTCTTCGAGTTTGCGGAAACCCAGCTGCGCCATGATTTCGCGCAGGTGCTGCGCAATGAACTTCATGAAGTTCACGGCGTGCTCTGGTTTGCCCTCGAATTTTGCGCGCAGTCGCGGATCCTGCGTGGCCACACCCGCCGGGCAGGTGTTGAGGTGGCACACGCGCATCATGATGCAGCCCACCGCCACCAGCGGCGCAGTGGCGAAGCCGAATTCCTCGGCGCCTAACAACGCGGCAATCGCCACGTCACGGCCAGTCTTGAGCTGACCGTCGGTCTCCACCACGATGCGCGAACGCAGGTTGTTGATGACCAGCGTCTGATGAGTCTCGGCAAGGCCCAGCTCCCACGGCAGGCCGGCGTGAATCAGCGAGGTCAGCGGCGATGCGCCGGTGCCACCGTCGGCGCCCGAGATCAACACCACGTCGGCGTGCGCCTTGGCGACGCCCGCGGCAATCGTGCCCACACCCACTTCCGCGACCAGCTTCACGCTGATGCGCGCGTCGCGATTCGCATTCTTGAGATCGTGGATGAGCTCGGCGAGATCTTCGATGGAATAGATGTCGTGATGCGGCGGCGGGCTGATGAGCCCCACGCCGGCCGTGGTGCCACGGGTCTTGGCGATCCACGGATACACTTTGGTGCCGGGAAGCTGGCCGCCCTCACCGGGCTTGGCGCCTTGCGCCATCTTGATCTGCAGCTCTTTCGCGTTGACAAGATAGCTGCTGGTGACGCCGAAACGGCCCGACGCCACCTGCTTGATGGCCGAGTTCTTCGAGTCGCCGTTTTCCATCGGGACGAAGCGATCCGGATCTTCGCCGCCCTCACCCGTGTTGCTCTTGCCGCCCACGCGGTTCATGGCAATGGCGAGCGTCTCGTGCGCCTCTTTGGAAATGGAGCCGTAGCTCATGGCGCCTGTCTTGAAGCGCTTCATGATGCTTTCGACGGATTCGACTTCGTCGATGGAGATGGAGTCGCTCTGCTTGAACTCGAGCAGGCCACGCAGCGTGGATAGATTCTTCGCTCGATCGTCGATGAGCTCGGCATAGCTCTTGTACGTGGCGTATGAACCCGTGCGCACCGACTTCTGCAGCCGATGAATGCTTTCCGGGTTGAACAGGTGGAACTCGCCATCCGAACGCCACTGATACTGGCCACCCGAAGGAAGCTCCGTCTGGCTCTGCGGCTTGCGCTCGGCAAACGCCGCCGTGTGGCGCATGAGCACTTCTTTCGCGAGGACATCGAGCCCGACACCGCCGACGCGCGATGCAGTGCCAGAGAAATATTCGTCGATGACGTCCTGGCCCAGGCCGACCGCTTCGAACACCTGCGCGCCGTGATAACTCTGCACGGCCGAGATGCCCATCTTCGACATCACCTTGACCACACCCTTGGTGGCGGCCTTGGCGAAGTTGATGCACGCAAGCTTGTGCTCGATGTTCGGCAGCAGTTCTTCGCGGATCATGCCGTCGATGGTTTCGAATGCGAGATACGGGTTGATGACCGAACAGCCGTAACCGATGAGCAGTGCGAAGTGGTGCACTTCGCGCGCATCACCGGTTTCGAGAGCCAGCGACACCTTCATGCGCAGGCCCTGGCGGATCAGGAAGTGATGCAGGCCCGAGACGGCCAGCAGCGACGGGATCGCCGCGAATTCCTTGTTAACGCCACGATCGCTGAGTATGAGGATGTTGACCTCGTCCTCCTCGATCATGCGCCTGGCTTCCGCGCGCACTTCTTCGATTGCCTGCACGAGGCCGTCTTCGCCGCGATCGGCGCGGAAGAGAATACGGAGCGTGCCCACCTTGAGTCCGGGTAGCGACAGCCGCCGCACCTTGGCGAACTCCTCATTGGTGAGCACCGGACCCTTGAGCTCGAGCCGGCGGCAGTCGCCTGGGCGCGGATCGAGCAGGTTGCCTTCCGACCCCAACCACACATCCGACGACGTGATGATTTCTTCGCGGATGCAATCGATGGGCGGGTTCGTGACCTGCGCAAAGAGCTGCTTGAAGTAGTCGTACAACATGCGCGACTTCTGCGAGAGCGCCGCCAGCGGCGTGTCGTTGCCCATGGAGCCAACGCCTTCGTTGCCATCACGCGCCATCGGCGCCATGAGAATGCGCTGGTCTTCGAATGTGTAGCCGAAGGAAACCTGGCGCTTGGCCAGTGTCACAGGCTCGGGCGCGGGCATCTCGGGCGCTGCCGGCAGATCCTTGAGATGGACCAGGTGCTGCTTCAACCAGTCGGCGTACGGCCGCTCGTTGATGATCTGCGCCTTGATCTCTTCGTCCTCGATGATGCGGCCCTGCTCGGTGTCCACGAGGAACATGCGGCCCGGCTGCAGCCGGCCCTTTCGCAGGATGTTCTCCGGCGGAAATTCGAGCACGCCGGCTTCGCTCGCCATGACGACGAGGTCGTCCTTGGTGACGTAATAACGGCCCGGGCGCAGCCCGTTGCGATCGAGCACCGCGCCGATGCGCTTGCCGTCGGTAAAGGCGATGTCCGCGGGACCATCCCACGGCTCCATCAAACTACTGTGGTACTGGTAAAACGCGCGGCGGGCCGGATCCATCGTCGCGTGTTTGGCCCACGGCTCGGGGATCATCATCATGATGGCGTGCGGCATCGAGCGGCCGGAGAGCACCATGAGTTCGAGCACGTTGTCGAACATCGAGGAGTCCGAACCGTTCGGATTCACGATGGGCGGAATTTTCTCGATGTCTTCGCCGAACACCGGCGACTGGAACAGCGCCTCGCGCGCGCGCATCCAGTTGATGTTGCCGCGAAGCGTGTTGATCTCGCCGTTGTGGGCGATGCAGCGGTACGGATGCGCGCGATCCCAACTCGGAAACGTGTTCGTGGAAAAGCGCGAGTGCACGAGCGCAATGGCGGACTCCATCAACGGGTTTTGCAGGTCGAGGAAATACTGATCGAGCTGGTTGGTCGTCAGCATGCCCTTGTAGACAAGAGTCTTGTGCGACAGCGACACGACGTACCAGAACTCCGCGCCGCCGATGGTCGACACGCGGATCTCGTTGTAGGCGCGCTTGCGGATCACATAGAGCTTGCGCTCGAATTCCGCTTCGTCGAGCGTCTCGGGGCCGCGACCGATGAACACCTGGCGCACGAACGGCTCGCTGGCCTTCGCAGTCTCACCCAACATGGAGTTGTCGGTGGGAACGCTGCGCGCGCCCAGGTACACCTGCCCTTCGGCCTGCACCACACGCGCGAACACTTCTTCGATCTTGCGGCGCTGCGTCGCGTTGCGCGGCATGAAGATGTTGCCAGCGGCGTACAGGCCAGGCTCTGGCAGATTGATGCGCGCATCCTTCTTGGCCACCTTCTTGAGGAAGGCGTGCGGCATCTGAATGAGCATGCCGGCGCCGTCGCCGGTGTTGACCTCGCTGCCGCTGGCGCCGCGGTGATCGAGATTCTTGAGAATCTGGATTCCTTGTTTGACGACGCCGTTCGATTTGCGGCCTTTGATGTCCACGATGAAGCCGACGCCGCAGGCGTCATGCTCGAACTGAGGGTCATAAAGGCCCTGCTTCGCGGGGGGGCCGAGTCGAATCGCGGTCATTTTTCAGTCCTCCAAACACAAACGCGCGGGGCGCAACTTCCCCGCGCTATGGGCTCCACGCCCATAACTTTCACTCTTTCAATTGGTTACATCTGGAGGCGCGGCCCGCGAAGGCGCTTCGGCAGTCAGATATATATGAGTTGAATCATACAGACCGCGACTCATCGGTCAATCGCTGTTGAAGCCATCCGTGGCCAAGAACCGCGGCAAGAACAACGGCCACACCCAGGAAAAACAGGCCACCGAGGTCGCGCGCTTCGCCCAGGAACATCACCGCGATGATGATGGCGTACACGGGCTCCAGGTTGATCGCGAGCTGTGCGGTAAACGCTGACAGATGCCGCAGTGTGGCAAGCGAGACTACGAACGGGATCAGAGTGCACAGGATTGCCAGCACCGCGAGCCAGGCCCCGTCCTGGGCGGATGGCAGGACGATGTTTCCGCCATCCGGGGCCATGAATGGGCCGATCGAGGCGATCAGGAGAAACCCCGCACCAAGCTCGACCCAGGTCACCGCCATCGCATCGTGATGGCCCAGGTATCGCTTGTTCAGCGCGGTGTAGACGGCCGCCAGCATCGCCGACGACACACCCACCCAGAAGCCGAGATGCAGGGAGCCCGGAATGCCACCGACCACCAGGGCCACGCCCGGGATCACCAGGATGCCGAGCAGGAGATTATGTCGTTCGAAGCGCGCACCCGTGACCACAGGCTCGATGAGCGCCGTCACGACCGGCGCCAGCGCCATGCAGGTGGCCGCCACCGAGGCGTTGGCCAGCTTCACCGCCCCGTAGAACGTCAGCCAGTGCATTGCCACCACCGCGCCAATACCCGCGTAGATGGCAATGAGACGCGGGGGAATCGTGGTGATGGCGCGCCACACGCGCGGGAAACACGCCAGCGCCATCGTGACTAACAACATGCGCCACCACACGAGTGCGTGCGCCGGCAAGGTGATCAGCTTGCCGAGGATGGCGGTGAAACCCCACAGCACCACACAGATGTGTAGTTCGATGAGCGCGCGGCGGTGCGGGTTCATGTGGCGTAATCTACCCGCTGGAAGGGAGGCACCATGAAATTACATTTGTGGGTGGCAGCTTGCGCGCTCGCGATCACGGCACTTGGCGGCATCAGCGCCCGCGCCGCCGAGCCACGCATTGGCAAATTCGTGAAGTACGACACCGGCGATTTCATCATCGTCACCTCGCGCAGTGCTTCGCAGGCCCGCGAAATCATGCAGAAGCTGACCAAGTTCCGCATCACGCTCGAGAAGATTCTCGGCAAGCGTGCTGCCAGGAGCGGCATTGGTACCCACATCATCATTGCGAGCCGAAGCGACTGGGAAAAATACTTGCAGCCGCGCGAAAAGATCGCGGGCTATTTCCAGCGCTCGAGGTTCAACAATTACATGGCATTGAATGGCGACGCGGATGAATACGCCATTTACGTGATGTTTCACGAATACACCCATTTCTATCTGTCGTCGCAGTTCTCGGGTGAATACCCCCCGTGGTTCAACGAGGGTCTGGCCGAACTCATGGCGTACGCGAAATTCATCGACGAACGCACCGTGCTGCAGATTCCGATGTTCCGCGTGCACGAAGCGCGTGACCGGGACTGGATCGCCTTCGACCGCTTCATCAAGGTCGATCACAGTTCGCCGGAGTATCAGTCGCACAAGCTGGCCGACGCCTTCTACGCGCAGGCCTGGCTCGCGGTGCACTACGGATTCGTCGAAGAGCGCGACTTCGGAAAACAGATCTTCAGCTACCTTAATCAGCTCAACACGCTGGTGCCGCAGGAGCAGGCGGCGCGCAACGCGTTCGGTACCGATCTCGGTGTCATCGACGGCAAGCTGCGTGCCTATGCGCGCAGCAGCAAGATGGGTTCCGGTGCCGTCAACCTGGGCGTGGTTCCGGAAATCACACTGCCCCAGGGCGAGCCGATGAGCGAGGCCGATGGGCTCGCGGCCATCATCGATCTGATGCTTGCGGCGCGACTCGCGCCGGATCGCATCCGACCGCTGGTCGAATCGCTGCAGCGGCGCGCGCCGAATTCGGCGCGCTCGTACGTCCTCGCGGCGCGTCTGGCTGAGTTCGACGGCAACAACGCGGCCTTCAACGCTGCCGTCACCAAGGCTGAAGGTTTGCTCGCGGACGGCGACTGGCTGTCGCGGCGCGAGCTGGCGATGGTATTGCTGAAGAGTGCCAACAGCTTCAATCCGGAGAGTTCACGCACGAGCGAGGACTCCCAACGCGATTTCAAGCGTTCCCTGAAGTGGTTCAGCGAGGCCGTGGAACGCAACAACGACGATGCGGAAGCGCTTTGGGGCCTGGGCACCGTGCTCACGCGTCTCGACACTGACCTCGACCTTGCGGATACCGCGTTGCAGGCAGCCTATGCACGCGTCCCAGCCAGCGCGTCCATCGCAGTGTCGCTCGCGAACCTCAAGGGGCAGCAGCAGCAACCCGAAGCGATGATTCCTTTCCTGAAGGACACAATC
>DASTTJ010000301.1:0-3814 GCA_035760205.1 Steroidobacteraceae bacterium
CAGCAGAACCACCGGCGCGTCAGCGAAGCACGCATCAATCACCGGCTTTCGCTCAAGGAGCGCTACACCTCGGGTTTTTTCCACATCAATGGCGGCTGGCATCTGCTCGGTATCGTGCTCAGTCTCTTGCTGGCTGCCCCCGCGGTCTTGCTGCCCGGCACGACGGACCCCTGGCCGCTATGGCACTTCACCTCGCTCGGCGGGTGGTTCACGATCTTCTGCATCCTGGCGATGCTCGTCGCCAATGGTCTGTTCGGCATGTTGCTCAAGGCGCCGACGGTGGCAGGGCAGGCCGTCATGGATCACATCCGCGGCTTCAAGATGTATATGGAAGTGGCCGAGGGTGAAGACTTGAAGCGCATGAAAGGGCTGCCGCCTCCCTTGACGCCGCAACTTTACGAATCCTATCTGCCTGCCGCACTGGCGCTCGACGTCGAACAACGCTGGGCGGAGCGCTTTGCCAATGTCCTCAACGTGCAGGATCCGAACTACTCACCGGCGTGGTACGCAGGCCCCGGGTGGAACATCCACAACATGGGCGGTTTCTCGCGTGATCTCGGTTCTTCGCTGGGCAGCGCCATTTCCTCGGCGGCCACCGCACCGGGCTCGAAATCGGGCGGCGGCGGAGGCGGATCGTCGGGAGGTGGCGGTGGGGGTGGTGGCGGAGGCGGCTGGTAGCGACGCCGATTGCAACCCGTTTCGGGTTGCGCGCGTCTCAACCAGGGACACAGAGGGGAATCCATTGAGCAAATTCATTCGGTTTGCGGCGACGGCCGCGGTTTTTCTATGCGCGTCTTTCGCCAATGCCGGGACGCTCAAGGACGAAATGCGCCAGCCCTGGCAGCGCGGAAACACAGACTTCGTGCGCCAGTGGAAAATCGCCGGTCCCTTCAAATGCTCTCTGGAAGCCGAATGCCTGGGCAACGCCGGTGCCGAGGCCGCTGCCCGGCCCACCGAAGGCGGTGCCGTGTCATGGCGCGACCTCAATTCCTGGGGCAATGAGGTCAGCTATGACGGTTTCCAGGGTTCACGCGATGGCGCCGTGGGCTTTGCGTTTGCGACGGTGAATCGTGCCCGCGCGGGCAAAGCCACGCTGTCGCTGGGCAGTGCTGGCGGCGTGCGTGTCTGGGTCAATGGGAAAAAAGTCCACGGCTGGGATGGCGAGCGTTCGCTGACGGCCGATGAAGACCGGATCGACGTGGATTTCGTCGCGGGTGAAAACACGCTGCTGGTCAAAGCGGGCGCGGACAGCACGTTCACGCTACGAGTACTCGAGACAGGCACGACGCTGCCGCGCGTTACGGAAATCGGCCCGTCGATTGCCGGCCTCATGCCCGCGGGCTTTTCGCTGAACACGGATGTGAACGGCAAACGTGCAGATGCGCCGCCCGTGAAAGTGGAAGTGATCGCGCCCGGCGGCACAGTGAAATACTCGGCCACCGCGAAGCGCGGTGAACAGCTCTACATCGATGGCAAGGATTGGGCAGACGGTCCCTACGAAGTCCGCTGCAGCACCACCAATCCGCAGGGGCTGCTCACGCTCACACACCTGCCCTGGTACAAGGGCGATGCGTTGGCCAAGGCGCGCGAGCTCGCCGCCGAAGCCGCGAAGGCGGACGCGTCGAAGCCCGAAGGCTTCACGTTGAAGATGCTCGTCAACATGGTGGACGATCGGCTTGGCGTGAAGCTTGCGGACGCCCGGGGCAATCCCTGGCCGAAGATCCATTCGCCGCTGATGGAGTTCGATGAGCTGATGCTGGAGCGCGCCGGCAAGCTCGGGCGCATCCGCGCCAGCGGCTTTGTACGTCTCGCGTGGACGGACGAAACCGATGGCTCGCCGCAATACGCGCGCGCCTATCTTCCCGCTAACTACGATCCGGCGAAGAAATGGCCGATGATCCTCCAGATGCACGGCTTCAACCCCGCGAACCCTGTGTACTGGCGCTGGTGGAGCGCGGACAGCCGGCATGCTCTCGACAGCGAGTTTTCCAATCACCAGGGCGTGATCTACGTGGAGCCACACGGCCGCGGCAACGTGCAATACCTGGGTTTCGCTGACAGCGACGTGTTGCGCGGCATCGCCGAAGCCAAACGCCTGTTCAGCGTGGACGAAGACCGTGTGTATCTCACGGGGGATTCCATGGGCGGCTGGGGCACATGGAACGTGTCGACACGCCACCCGGAGCTGTTTGCGGCCATCGCCCCGGTATTCGGCGGCGTGGACTATCACTCGCAGATGTCGGAGGAGGAACTCGCAAAGCTCACGCCCATCGCCCGATTCCTGAATGAAAAGCAGAGCTCCTGGTCGATGGCCGAGAGTCTGGTCAACACCCCGATCCTGGTGCATCACGGTGACGTGGACAAAGCCGTGAATGTGGAATGGTCGCGTTGGGGCGTGAAGCTGCTGCAGCGTTGGGGCTACGACGTGCGATATCACGAGTACCCGGGCAAGGGGCACGAAGCGCTCTCGGACAACAACGGATCGTTGAGCGGCGAATGGTTGCTGAAGCATCGGCGCGATCCCCATCCGCGCAAGGTGCGCATCCGTTCGGCCGAGCTGCGCAACGCCTCCGCCTGGTGGGCGCGAGTGCAGCAGTCGGCAAGTCCGCTGGAATTCATGCGCGTGGATGCCGAGGTGGTCGATCGCAACGTGATCCGGCTCGACACCGACAACGTACTCGACATCGTGCTGACGCCTGGCGCCGAGTTGATCGACGCTTCGAGGCCCGTAAACGTCGTGTGGAACGGCGTGGCGCGCGACATGCGCATGGCCGGCGGCGCGTTGCGCCTGACGAATGCCAATTACCAGCCGGCACGGCTGCACAAGCGACCGGCTCTGCCAGGGGCCACCAGCGATTTCCTGATGACACCGTTTGCCATCGTGATCGGCACCACGTCGAAAGACCCGGACATGGTGGCGCTGTGCAAGGAGAAGGCGCAGAGCATTGTCGAAGCCTGGCGCGGCTGGCAGAAAGTGGAGCCGCGCGTGTTCCTCGACAGCGAGATCAAGGACGCGGACATCGCTCGTTATTCGCTCGTTCTGATAGGCGGCGCCGATGCGAACCGCGTGACGGCGAAGCTGTCATCGAAGCTGCCATTGCGTATCAACGCGGACAGCGTGCGTATCGATGGCAAGGAGTTCAAGGCGCGCGATGCCGCCGTGCAGATGATCTATCCACATCCGCAGAATACGGATCGCTATGTGTGGGTGTTCGCGGGCACCTCGACCGGCGGCATGTACTTCGTGGAACCGAGTCCGATGCGCGCCTATGACTGGGACTACGTCATCGTGGACGGCAACATTCCCGCGTACAAGCAATCCGCCACCGCCGAACAGACCCGCGTGGTATCTGGCATGTTCGACTACAACTGGCGGTATGCGAGCGCGCTGAGCCACGCGGGCGACACGGAAGTTCGCGCAAAGGGCCGCAAGCTCAAGCGCCCGGACCGCAATCTCGTGATCGATCCGCAAGTCATCGACAGCTACGTCGGCCGCTACCAGATCCAGGGCGGCCCGGTGATCGAGGTGTACAAGGATGGCGCCAGGCTCATGGCTCGCGAGGGCACCAACCTCATCGAACTGATACCGGAGAGCGAGACCACGTTCTACGCGACCATCGTCAACGCGCGGCTGTTCTTCGAGCGTGACGCGGCGGGTAAGGGCACGGGATTCACGGGATACGGTGGCGGGGACTTCGAGGGCAAAAGAATCGACTGAGGAGATGGTTCCAATGGGAAGGCTTCAAGCCGCCTGCGCGGCGAACACCGGCTTCTTCGGATCGATGAACAGCCAGCACACTGCGCCCATCACGTA
>DASTTJ010000302.1:0-11696 GCA_035760205.1 Steroidobacteraceae bacterium
GTCTCGATGAGGTCGGTGCGGAAGACCTTGCTCACGTTGGTCATGGAAAGCATGAAGAGTCCCTTGTATTGGAAGATCGGTTGGTCAATTCGCGATCAGCACGGCCGGCGCGTCGCCGTACTCGCGCATGTCGGAGAGCACCACGGTGTCGCCGACATTGAGTCCGCTGCGGATTTCGATCTCGCCGATGGCCGCGGAGCCGAATTCCACCGGCACGCGAATCGCGTCATCGTCACGCACCACATAGATGAAGCGTGTTTCCGAATCGTTGAAGGGGCTGCGCGCCACCTTGAGTACGTCGCCTCGCTCATCCAGAACGATGCGCACCGAGGCGCGCTGGTTCTGCCGCATTCCCTTCGGCTGCTCTGTGAAGCGCACGCGTCCGGTGACCTGGGAGTTGCGCACGTCGGGGGAGATTCCGGCGACCGTGCCGATGAGCTTGCGGCCGTCGAGCGCGATCTCCGCGTTCATGCCAGGACGGATTTCGTTGGCGTAGCTTTCGGCGACCAGGAATTCGATTTCGAGCGCGGAGAGATCCACCACGGTGACCAGCGGCGCGTTTTCGGCCACCTGAGCACGCTCAGGCTGGCTCAGTGTGGCGACGATCCCCGGTACCGGAGACTTGAGCGTCAGTGCCTCGACTCGTTCGCGCAGGCGCGCGACCTTCAGGGCCTGGGAGTCCCGCTGAAGGCGCTGGCTGCGCAGCTCGAGCTGCAGGCTGTCCTTCTCCAAGCCGCCGGTTTCCATGGCATGTGCGTAATTCAGCTTGGCGGTTTCAAGGTCGTCGCGCGCGCGCTCGAAGTCGCGCTCCGGGATCACATTGATTTTCCACGCATCCTCGGCGCGTTCGAATTCGCGCTCTGCGGCGGTGATCTGCACCTTCGCGAGGTCAGTGTCCTGACCGCTCTTGAGGATCGTGCGCCGGACTTCGATGGTCTGGCGATTCAGCGTCGCTTCGGTGCTCGCCAGGGTCGCGCGCTCTTGTTCATATTCATTGGTTAGGGCGGCGCTTTCGACCGAGCCCAGCACGTCGCCCGCCTTGACCACGTCGCCGGCGCGCACCTTATAGATGATGATCCCCGGCGCTTCGGCGAACAGGGTGGGGCTGACAGCGGCGACCACGATGCCGGTGGCAGCCACGTCGCGAACGAACGGGCCGCGTTCGACCACGGCCGTACGCATGCGCTCGCGGGGGATGACTTTCTCGGAGGACAGCCAGGCCCGTGCGCTCCACACCACGAGCAGAAGCAGTGCCGTGGCCGCACCGGCCAACACGCCGTAGCGACGCAAAAGTGCGCGGTGCCCTTTCGAAGAGGCGACCACGCGATCCTGCAAGTCGGTTCCGCGCATCGCGCTTTGAGGCAAAAGCAGTGACATACCTTGGGATAAAGCACACGCCGTGCCAACCGCTCGCGCGGCGACTTCAGTCAGCTAACTGGCTGAATTTTGTAGGTGATCTCAGGTCGTGTGTGCTCGCGGCGCGGCGATCGGGTGTGTCCGGGCGCGGACAGTGGACAGTTACGGACGTCCACGAAGAAAGGAATTGAGGGTGACCCCCATTTCTTTATCTTCTACAAGCGACGGATACCCGCAGGCCCGCCAAGGATCACTAGATCCGCCGGCCGCGCTGCGAATAGCCCTACGGTGACGACGCCGACGATCTGGTCGATGGCGGCCTCGAGGGCCACCGGTTCGGTGATGCGCAGTGCGTGCACATCGAGAATGTGATTGCCGTTGTCGGTGACGACCTGCTCTCGCCACACCGGCCGCCCACCGAGGCGTGTGAGCTCGCGGCTCACGTAGTTGCGCGCCATTGGAATGACTTCCACGGGTAGTGGGAACGCGCCAAGCGTGTCGACCAGCTTGGCTTCGTCGGCAATGCAGATGAACCGGCGGGAGGCTGCCGCGATGATCTTCTCGCGCGTCAGGGCAGCCCCGCCACCCTTGATGAGCTGGCGCCGATGATTGGTTTCATCCGCTCCATCGATATAGGTATCGATCTCGCCGGCCTCGTTCAGGTCGAGTACCGGGATGCCCGCGGCCTTGAGTCTCTCGGTGGATCCATTGGAGCTCGACACTGCGCCGGGTATGCGCACGCGTTGCACGCGGAGCTCATCAATGAGGAAGTTGACCGTTGATCCGGTGCCGACACCGAGCACTTTTCCTTCCGTCACGAATTCCAGCGCTGCGCGTGCCGCAGCTTGTTTTCCAGTGTTTTGCGTGCTCATGGAGTCGTCCCACAATTTCTGGTGCCTGAAACGACACTGCCCGCTTGGGAGCGGGCAGTGTCTTCGAATTTGAAGCGGCGAGCGAGAAATTTTCTCGCTCGCCTTTTGGCACAAGGCCAGAAGAATTACTTCTTCTTGGCTTTCTTCTTGGCCTTTTTCTTGGCTTTCGCCATGGCGCATCTCCAGTAGTTACGGGTTAGTCCGAGGGCGAGTATACGCAGGCGTTGACAAATTTCAAGCGAGTGTCATCGAACCTGAACCGTCGAATCACATTCACGCTCATCGCGAACATCACTCGAGCGAGAGGATGAACTTCCAATGAGCGGGACTCAGCGGCGTGATCGACAGTCTGTTGCCGCGTTTCAACAGCAGCATCCCATCTAGTTCACGCGTCTCATGCTTGCGCAATTCATCGAGCGTGATGACGCGCTTCAAGCGCCGTTTGAGTTGCACGTCGACCACAACCCAGCGCGGATTTTTCGGATCGCTGCCCTCATCGTAGTGGTCATGCTTCCTGTCGAAGGCCGTGGGATCGGGATACGCGGTGCGCACCACACCGACAATTCCCGTCACGCCCGGCACCTCGCAGCTCGAGTGATAGAGGAACGCCTGGTCCCCCTTCTTGAAGTCGTCGCGCAGCATGTTTCGTGCCTGGTAGTTGCGGACGCCGTCCCACATGGCGGTTTTCCTGGGGCGCTTGGCCAGATCATCGACTCCGAACGTGGATGGCTCGGTTTTCATCAGCCAGTAGTTCATCGATTCCCCTCTCCGTGACGATGGTGTCCATGAATACGTCGGTCGCAGTCACGGGAACCTGCGGTACGACCTGCAAAGAATAGGCGAGACCCACGAGTCGCGGGCCACGCCAGTGTTGACGCAGCTGCCTGAACGAGAGCATGCGATCGTAGAAGCCAAGGCCGTGACCGAGCCGTGCGCCGCGCCGGTCGAAGCACACCCCGGGAACGAAAACAGTGTCGAGGAATCGGGCGCTCAGGTATTCGTGGCCGCATGGCTCGTACATGCCAAGCGCATGTATTGATCCGCGCCGATTGGATGCCTGGGTGTATTTCACGAACCGCATGGTGCGGCCGCGCAGTGACGTGATGCGGGGCACATAGACGTGGCAGCCGCGCGCCAGCGCGAGCTGGATGAGCAGCGCCGTGCCGAGCTCACGGGGCATCGATGCGTAAATGCCGATGCGCTTGCCGGGTCTGAGCCAATGGGTTTGCGCAACGATGCGTGCGATGGCGCGCGCGGCGGCGACGCGAGCGGCGCGCGGTACGGCGCGGCGGCGCGTGAGCATCTCGATGCGAAGGGTGGGTTTCGTTTGCACGAGGAGGGAAGGAAAAGCGCTACCCGATAGTGCCGGTGTAAGTCATTGCTCTCGAACCAGAGCAACAAGGTGGGACCTGCCCTGACATTTAAGGCTTTCCGCCATGGGCGGACCTGCACAATGCTGTCAGAAAGCGTTGGTCCCGGGCGTTTACATTACGGTCGAGAGGTAACCCGACTTACTGTCGAACACCACAGGCAGCGCAGGAGTCACTCTACACTACCTCAGGCCTACGGCCACGTCGGAAAACGCCGCCGATGCGGCGGCGTTCGTGAAGTGGTTCGTGTATTTCGTTCAAAGATCTAGTTGGCGCGTGCGCTGAAGTGCAACTTCTACACGCTCGCGCATGTTCTTCACGCGGCCTGTGACAGCGCCTTGAATTTCGGTTTCCTGCCTGCGAAGGCGCAGCAGTTCATTGGCCATGTTGAGCGCGGCCATGACGGCGATGCGATCTGCGCCCACCACTTTTCCGGTGTCGCGGATCTCGCGCATTTTCTTGTTGAGGTATTCGGCGGAGCTGAGCAGATCGGCGCGTTCGTCCTGCGGGCAGGAAACGAAGTATTCCTTTTCCAGGATCCGTACGGTGACGGTGGCCGATTCGTTTTCGCTCACGCAGTGTGCTCCATCGTCTTCAGACGGCCGATCATGGCTTCCACGCGGGCGCGCACCTGGTCGTTGCGCTGTGCGAACGCGGAGCGTTCGGCGGCAAGCGATTCCTGGCGCTGGCGCAGCGCGCGGTTCTCTTCCTTGAGAGTGTCGAGGTTGAGAAGAAGTTCTTCGACGCGGCGTTCAAGCAGCGCGACTTCCGCGGCGAAACCGGTTTTGCCAGTCTTGTTGTTGTCAGATGTGTCGTTCATGGCCGGGAACTATAGGGCACCCAGCGCAGGGCCGGCAAACCATTCACGGACGCCGCCCCTTCCGGGCGGCATTTTCCATTGTGGCGTTTACGCCTGGCAATCATAATTCCCCCATGTTGCCCGCCACTTACGATGAGTTCGAGCGCGTGCTCCGCGACGCTCGCGCGCTGCCGGAGCCTGCCGAAGCCCACGGAACGCTGGCCGGCGCGCTCTGCAGCTCTCGAAATTACGGCCTGATCGAGTGGCTGCGCGAGATCCTTCCGGAAGATTCTCCCGAGGACGAAGCGCTGCAAAGTTCGGTTCTCCAGAACGTATACAACTCGATGGTCCGCACGCTGGTGGGAGGTGACGCGGATTTCGAACCGCTGCTTCCCGATGACGATGCACCACTGGCGCTGCGCGCGGATGCATTGAGCCAATGGTGTCAGGGCTTTCTCTACGGCCTGGGTTCCGGCGCGACCAGCGACCCAGGCCAGGTTTCCACCGAGGCCGGCGAGATCATCCGCGATTTCACGGAGATCACGCACGTGGGTGTGGACGCCGACGAAGAGACCGAAGAAAACGAAGTCGCGTTCGCCGAGGTGGTCGAGTTCGTGCGCGTGGGCGCGCAGCTTCTGTTCGCGGAGCTGGCGCCGGCGCGTGGCGAGGAGCCGGAGCCCGGTGCCGCGTCCATCCATTAGCCATCTGGGCCGCAAACGCAAAGCGCCGAGCGCGGCGCGCGTGCCGGCCATCGGGCGCGAGGAATTCAAACGCCGCCGCCGCGCATTGCTCAAGCAGATGGGCCGCGACTCCATCGCCATCGTGCCAACCGCGCCCGTGCGCCTGCGCAACAACGACGTCGAATACGCGTACCGGCCCGACAGCGACTTCTTCTATCTCACGGGTTTCGTGGAACCGGAGTCCGTGGCGGTGCTGGTGCCCGGCCGCCCGCAGGGTGAATACATTCTTTTCGTGCGCGACCGCGATCCGGCGCGTGAAACATGGGACGGCCGGCGCGCCGGCCCCGAGGGGGCGACCCGCGACTTCGGCGCGGACGACGCATTCCCCATCTCCGACATCGACGAGATCCTGCCGGGGCTTCTCGAGAATCGCGCCAGGGTGTTCTACGCCATGGGCACGCACCCGGAGTTCGACCAGCGCGTGGTCGGTTGGGTGAACGGCCTGCGTACCCAGGCGCGTAATGGCCGGCACGCGCCGCAGGAAATCTCCGCGCTCGATCACGTGCTGCACGACATGCGCCTGTTCAAGAGCCGCGCTGAAGTCGACACCATGCGCGAGTCGGCGCGCATCGCCACCAATGCGCACATCCGCGCCATGAAGGCCTGCACCCCTGGCAAGCGTGAATACGAAATCGCCGCCGAAGTCGTGCACGAATTCCGCATGCACAATGCCGACCTTTCCTATCTGCCCATCGTCGGTGGCGGCGCTAACGGCTGCATCCTGCACTATCGCGAAAACGACGCCGCGTTGCGGGACGGCGATCTGCTGCTCATCGATGCGGGCTGCGAACTCGACTGTTATGCCTCGGACATCACCCGCACGTTTCCCGTCAACGGGCGGTTCACTTCCGAGCAACGTGCGCTGTACGACATCGTGCTCGAAGCGAACTACGCCGCCATCGCGCGCGTCAAGCCGGGCAACCACTGGAACGAACCGCACGAGGCGGCGGTGCGCGTCATCACGCAAGGGTTGATCAAGGCCGGGCTTCTCAAGGGCAAGCTTGCAAAGCTCGAGGAGAGCGGCGCCTATCGCAAGTACTTCATGCACCGCACCGGTCACTGGCTGGGCATGGACGTGCACGACGTGGGTGACTACAAGATCGGCAACGAGTGGCGCGTATTCGAACCCGGCATGGCGCTCACCATAGAGCCCGGCATCTACGTGGCTCCGGGCACGCCGGGGGCGCCCAGGAAATTCCACGGCATCGGAATCCGCATCGAAGACGACGTGGTGGTGACGCGCGAGGGTTGCGAGGTGCTGACGGAACGGTGCCCGAAGGAAGCCGTCGAGATCGAGCGGCTCATGGCGTCGGTCGCGTGAAAGCCTTCCTATGAAAGAGTGGGATGTCGCGATCGTCGGGGGCGGCATGGTCGGCGCGAGTTTCGCGCTGGCCTTGCGCTCGACTTCCTTGCGCGTCCTGCTCATTGAAAGCGTGCCCCCTGATTCGGCGGCGCAACCGAGCTTCGACGAGCGCACCACAGCGCTGGGCAATGGATCGCGACAGATTTTCGAAACCCTGGGTGTCTGGAACGCGATGTCGGGTGAGGCGTCGCCGATCCGCTCGATTCACGTCTCCGACGCGGGCCGATTCGGCGTGGCGCGCCTCGACGCGCGCGAGCAGGGGGTGCATGCCTTCGGCTATGTGGTTCCGAATCGCGTCATTGGCCGCGTGTTGTGGCAGGCGCTGCGTGAGGCGCCGAACGTCACGATCGCCATGCCCGCCCAACTGAAGAGCGCGGCGCTGCGTGACGATGGCGTCATCCTGGAAATGGTAAGCACGGGTGTCACCGAAAAAGTGCGCGCGGCCGTCGCGGTGGCGGCCGATGGTGCCGGATCGGTATTGCGCGCCAGCGCCGGCATCGAGGCGGCGGTCGAGGACTACGAGCAGATCGCCATCGTGGTGAATGCCGCCACTGAAAGGCCCAACACCGGTGAAGCCTTCGAACGTTTCACCGCCTCCGGGCCGCTCGCGGTATTGCCGGCCACCAACGGTGGCTACGCGGTGGTGTGGGCGGTGACGCCAGCGCGCGCCGCGGAGCTGGTCGCACTCGATGAAGCCGGATTCGCCGCAGAGCTGCTGAAAGCCTTCGGCTGGCGTGCGGGCCGGTGGACGCGCATCGGACGCCGCAACTCCTATCCACTGACGTTGACGCGCGCCGAAGAAACCGTGTCCGGGCGTGTCGTGCTCATCGGCAATGCCGCGCAGGCGCTGCATCCGGTGGCGGGTCAGGGTTTCAATCTTGGCCTTCGCGATGCCGCCACGCTGGCGGAAATGCTGGCCAGCGCCGCTTCGAGTTCCGATTTCTCGATCACGGCCGGCGAGCTGCCCGAAAAATTCGCTGCGTGGCGCGCGGAGGATCGACAGGGCGTCACGCGTTTCACCGACGGTCTCGTGAAACTCTTCGGCAGTGACACGCCGGGTGTTGGGCTGGTGCGCAACTTCGGTCTGTTGTTGTTCGACATGAGCCCGGCGGCCAAACGAGCGCTGTCGCGAGTGAGCTGGGGCTTTGCGGGCCGCATGCCGCGCCTCGCCCGCGGCCTGCCGCTCGAATGAACATCGACTACGAGGTGGCCGTCGTGGGTGCAGGCCCCATCGGCCTGTGTGCCGCGATCCTGATCGCCCGCCAGGCTGGCATTCCGCCGGCGCGCATTGCGGTATTCGACCGGCGTATTCCCGATTCACTCGACCGGTCGACGGAAATCCCCGTCGATTTGCGCGTGTTCGCGCTGTCGCGTGCCAGCGAAAAAATCCTGCGAGCCGCGGATGCCTGGAACGACATCGCTGCCACTCGCGCCGAAGCCTTCGAACGCATGCAGGTGTGGCATGCCGATGTTCCGCCTCACGGTGGCGATGCGCTGGTGTTCGATGCCGCGGAGATGGGCGAGCGCAACCTGGGAGTGATCGCCGAGAACGCGGTATTGCAAGCCGCGCTGGCTGGCGCCGCGCGGCGCCAGGGTCTCGCGCTCGTCACCGCCGACATCAGCGCGCTCGAGCAGGAGCGCGACGCCGTGGTGCTGATGGCCGGAGAGCGCAAGGTGCGTGCCCGGCTGGTGGTCGGCGCGGATGGTGCGCAGTCGCGCGTGCGCGAGCTCGCCGGCCTGGGAGCGGCACGTACCGACTATGGACAGACGGCCATCGTCGCCATGGTGAGCACGGCCCGGCCCCATGAGCACACTGCGTGGCAGCGTTTTCTGGGGGATGGCACGCTGGCTTTCCTGCCCTTGAAGGACGCGCGCAGCTCCATCGTGTGGTCAGTGCCGACGGCGCGTGCGACAAGGCTGCTGGCATTGCTGCCTGCATCGTTCGAGCGGGAGCTGGAAACCGATTTCGACGGCGCGCTCGGCAAAGTGAAACTGGAGAGTGAGCGGCTGAAGTTTCCGCTGTGGCGGTTGTCGGCCAATGCGTATGTCACCGCGCGCGTCGCGCTGGTCGGCGACGCCGCGCACGTGGTGCATCCGCTGGCGGGGCAGGGTGCGAATCTCGGATTGCTGGACGCCGCCGCGCTGGCTGACGTGCTGGCCGAGGGCGTGAAGAGCCGCGAGGATCCGGGCGCTGAACGCATCCTTCGCCGCTATGAACGCTGGCGGCGCAGCGAGAACGATCTGATGAGCGGCGCCATCGACGTCTTCGATCGGCTGCTGGCGCGCGGCACGGGCCGTATCGCCGAGCTCGCTCAGCGCGGCATGCCCTGGGTCGGGCGTTCCGCCATGGCGAAGCGCGTGCTCATCGAACGCGCCATGGGGCTTGCCGGCGAGCTGCCAGCGGCCGCGCGCTGACACCACCACTCCGATGTCCGATCTGAAACAGCACCGCATGGCGGGCATGGCCGCGATGCTGGCCGGCGTCGCGGCATTCGCGTTCATGGATGCGGGCTTGAAGCTCCTGACGGCTCACTACCCCTCCGCGCAGGTGGCGGCGCTGCGCGGGTTGTCCGCCCTGCCAGTGGTGTTCATGTGGGTGCTGTCCGCCGGCGGTGTGTCGCAGCTGGTGCGGGTGCGCTGGCCGCTGCACCTGATTCGCGGGGTGTTGTCGGTGTTCATGATGATCACCTTCACGTTCGCGCTGAAAGAGCTGTCACTGGCCAAGGCCTATGCGCTGTTCTTCATCGCGCCGCTGCTGATCGCCGTGTTGTCCATGTTCATGTTGGGCGAGCGCGTGCACCGCACGCAGTGGATCGCGATCATCGTCGGGTTTGCCGGCGTGCTCATCGTGCTCAAACCAGGCGCCATCGGCTTTGGCTGGGCGGGGACGCTGGCGGTGCTGTGCACCGCGTTCTGTTATGCGCTGTCATCGGTGCTGGTGAAGATCATCGGCCGCACCGACACCACGCAGTCGATGGTTTTCTGGATGACCTGCATGCTGTCCATCGGCGCGACGCTGATCGCGTTGCCGGGCTGGCAGCCCATCCGCGAAGAGCACTACCTCATCATCGGTGGAGTGGCGATAACGGGCGCCATCGGCCAGTGGGGTATCACCGAAGCCTTTAAACGTGCGCAGGCGGCCACGGTCGCGCCGCTCGAATACTCCGGCCTCGCGTGGGTCATCTTGATCGACCTTCTCGTGTGGTCGGTGACCCCGGAATTGCGCACGCTGGCCGGGGCGACGGTGATCATCGGCAGCGGACTCTATCTACTGCGATTCGAGAGCCGGCGGGCGTAATGGTAATGGGTAATGGGGACATTCCTCATTTTCTTGTAACAAAAACCTTGCGACGGAAGAGCTGAGCACTCGTTTGGTTTGTTACAGGAAAATGAGGAATGTCCCCATTACTGTCCCCATTGCGCCGCTGCAAACTCAGCAGGTCGAGTTGGTCTGGGTGAGCAGTCCCATGCGCCACGGCAGGCGGATGTAGTCGCCGCCAGCGTTCGGATCCTGGCCCTGATACAGGAACTGCAGACGGCACGGATTCAGCGGCACGGTCTGATCGTTACCCGCACGGAGCAATTCTCCGTGGCTGAAGTCGCGCGTCCACGCCGCGCCACTGAAGGTCACGGTGTTCGATCGCGCAAACGGGTTCGACTCGGTCGCCAGATGTGGGGTCCAGGCCCCGGCCAGGCTGTTCGAGGTGAACGACCGGTACCAGCGCCGCCCATCCGAACCGATGGCCTCCTGCAACAGCAGGTATTGATTGACGCCGGCCACCTTGTAAACCGCGCTGCCTTCGAACAGCGCGAAGCGCGAGTCCTGGAGTGCGATCACCGTGTTGCCAAAGCCGTTCGGGAAATTCGCCAGCGTCGTCTGCGAACGATAGATGTGTCCGTTGTCGTCGCTCGAGAACAGATAGCAGTTGCCGCTGTCGCAGATCATCCAGAAGTCGAGCCATGCGCCGTTGCCCTTGTTCTGCGTCACGATCGAAGGTTCACTGCTCATGAAGTTCCGCGGCGTGGTCCATGACCGGGGATTACCCGGGTCCGTGCTCGTGGAATACGTCGGCAGTCCCGTCTGGTAAACCATGTACCAGAGGTTTTGCGGCGCGAAGAAAAAGATGTGAGGCGCCGCCCGGTAGCCGCGGCCGATCGGAGTGCTGTCCAGGTAGGTATGAGTGGCGGCATTCGCCTGCGGCCAATCCGCAAACGAGAAATGCACCAGATTCCATCCCTGTGACGGACTCGCCGTGGTTGCATACACCTGCCACGCATTGTTGTGCCGCACGACGGTGTAATCCTTGATGGCCACGACATCGCTGTGCGCAGAGTCCGGTTTCGGACCTGCCAGCACACCACTCGAACTCCATCGGATGGTCGTCGGCAAACTTCCGCCGGGTGGAGGTGGCGTGGTTCCGCCGATCTGAACGAGCTGCCACTGCTGGTTGGCGCCGCCCCAATCGAAGTACTGCACGACGTTCGCGCCATTTACAGTCGAGGCGCCCTGAACCTCCACCACCTTGTTGCTGTGGCGGGCGATTAGCCGTACATAGCCACCGTCGGAGTCCACGAGGCGGAATTGCTGATTGGTGCCGTTGCCGTCGGCCCACTGCACGATCTGCGCGCCATCCGCGGTAGATCGATTGAAGACATCGAGCACTTTGCCCGAGTGCCGCGATCGGAGGCGGTAGTAGCCACCGCCTGAATCCACGAACTGCCACTGCTGGTTCGCGCCATCGCCGCGCGTCCATTGCACGATACGTGCGCCGTCGCTGGTGGACCAGTTGTAGACGTCCATCGCCTTGCCGCTGTGCCGGTTCACCAGGACGTACCAGGCGCTGGTGTCGACGGTCGCGGCCGATGCCGAAGTGGCCGCAAGCGTGAGTAACAGGGCGCCCATGAGCAACGCCGTAGTTAGTGCCTTCATCCTCGAATGCCAAACCTGGCGCCGTCCCGGCGCAATGCTGACTTCCATGTGTATACCCCTTCGTTGGTCTCCGGGACCGCGATGCCCCGTCCCTCGGGCACGCCGCAGTGCCTGTCCGTTGGCCTGCGATTTGCGCGCGCGGACTGTCACTGCTCATCGGCACGCGCGTCAATAGGTAGCTGCACCGCGATGCCAGAATGGCAATCGCTCGGGTTGCGTTTCGAATCGATGCGAACGGTGTGCGCGAATGGCGACGTGCGAAAACC
>DASTTJ010000303.1:0-2910 GCA_035760205.1 Steroidobacteraceae bacterium
CCATCAGGACGGAGGCCGCCAGTGTCAGTTTCCAGGCGGCCGCATTCATGGCCACTGCTTTTCGCGGTGAGGTGCCATTGCATGCTTGCGCGTGCGTTCGGCCATGCCGTGGGTTTCAGCCCAGTACGAGTCGTACTCGGAGCGGCGCATGCCCAGGTCGCGCAGCGTCGCGTCATCGAGTGAGTTGAACTCGCGGCGCGCCGCGGAATACCGCCATGAGTCGGCCAGCCCACGAATAACGGACTGCAGGGGCTTCGGAAGGCGGGAACGGATCGAATCGGACATCATGGCAATCTCCTTGGGGGAAAGCGCGGCCGCGAACGGCCGCTTCAAATCAGGCCGCGAGCGGCATGGGTTGATCGGGTTGGTCGGGCACCGCGTAGGTCAGGGGCGCTAGCGCGTTCTTCACGCGGGTCGCCTGCGTCTCGTCGAGCAGGCCGAACAGCACTTTCTGGAACCGTGGCTCCATCACGCCGGACACGATGTATTGCCAGCGATAGGCCTTGAGCACCTTGTCGTGAATCTGGCCGAGCTGCTCCGGGGTGAAGTACGTACCCGACGCGGCGGTGAAGTAATCCGCGTCCGCACTGGCCTGGGCCTGCAGGATGCCGTCCACGGCGCCGACCAGCGCGATCAGGTCGTTCACGGCGGCGTCCCGCTGCTCGGGGGTGATCCGTGCGTCCTCGCGTAGCAGCTCCAGCTCGTCAAGCTGGGCGTGCTGCGACTCTTCCTTCCAGTGGAACAGGAAGACGTCTTTCCACAGCTCAGACAGGTTATCCTGCGGCTCGATGCTGGCGCGGTAATGGGCCTGCGTGAACAGCTCGATGTCCAACGTCAGCGCCAGCACGGACCAGGTGCTCTTGCCGAGCACGGCCTGCGCCACCGCGTTCGCGTCGGCGGTTTGCGAGTAGCCGTTCGGCATGTCGGCCGCCATCATCTGCTCGAGGCGGCGGAAGAGCTCCTGGTGCTTGAGCTCTTCGTCGGTCATGCGAACCAGCGCCTCCAGCGCGACCTGGTCGCCCAGCCAGTGCTCGCGGCTGATTTCCAGCACCTTCGCGCCGATGAATCGCTCGACCAGGCCGAAGACGTAGGCGTAAGTGCGGCCCTGCACCTGGCTGAGCAGACGCTTGTCGGCAGCATCCAGGAAGGGCAGTTCATTGACCAGCGACAGGCTGGTGGGCATGAAGCTCTTCGTGTAGTCGAAGCGCCGGCCGCGAATCAGGTCGCGCTCGATCTCCCAGCGCACGCGCTTCGAGACTTCAATGACTTTGGCATAGCGCTGGGTGGAGGTTAGGGTCGACATGGTTTTCCTTTCGATGGATGAAGATGTGCCGTCTGGCAGGCGGCGAAAGGAAGTGTCGAAAGCGCGGGTATCGCGCTTGCTTGCAGCGCGGCCGCAGATGTAGCGATCCTGTATCGGCATGCCGCAGGGGCGGCGCGGACGCGGGAGATTTGTAGCCGGTTTGTATTGGGGGCTCGTCACGAGCGCGTCGCTGCGGCAAAATCGCCGCCATGATTTCCAGAACGCGCCTGCTCATCGTCGACGACGATCCGTCGGTGCGAGAGATGCTGCGCGAATACCTCGAAGGCCACGGCTTCGAGGTGGCAGAAGCGGGCAGCGGCGCGCAGATGCGCGAGCAGTTCGAGCGCGTGTTGCCCGATGCCGTGCTGCTGGATGTGCGGCTGCCGGGTGAAGATGGGCTGGTGCTGGCGCGCTACCTGCGTGAGCACTACGACGTGGGCATCATCATGGTGACCGCGTCCGGCGATGTGGTCGATCGCGTGGTGGGACTGGAGATCGGTGCGGACGATTACATCGCCAAGCCGTTCGATCCTAGAGAGTTGCTTGCGCGCTTGAAGAGCCTGCTTCGCCGGTTGCAGGCCAAGCCGGCGGCCGAGCATGCACGTTCAACCGCAGGGGCGACCCCGCCCATCGCGACAGGCCGCAAGCGTGTGGGCCGATGCGAGCTCGATCTGGAGGCGCGGCGGCTGTTCGAGATCGAAGGCAGCGAGATCACCATCACCGCGATGGAATACGACCTGCTCAAGACATTCCTGGCCAATCCCAACCGCGTGCTCTCGCGCGACCAGCTGCTGATGCACACGCGCAACCGCGAGTGGGAGCCTTTCGACCGCTCCATCGACATCCGCATCGGCCGGCTGCGCCGCAAGATTGAACCCGATCCGGCCGGCGAGCCGCGTTGCATTCGCACGGTGCGCAACGCGGGCTACATGTTCGTGCCGGATGCGGGTTGAGCGGCCGCTCCGAACGAAACTCAACCGAGCAAGCATTCCGCGGTGCGCCAATGAAGCGGGAGCACGCTCTACTGTGTATATGATGGTAATATACAGATATGATTGATCCGGCCAAGATCACCGGGTTTGACTGGGACGCGGGAAACTCGCGCAAGAGCGAGGACAAGCATGGCGTCTCCATGGCAGAGGCGGAGCAGGTGTTTTTTAGCACCCCCCTGCTTATTCTGGAAGACAGCGCCCACAGCCAGAAAGAGCCGCGAATCCATGCGCTTGGCAAGACTGATGACGGACGCACGCTACACATCAGTTTCACGCTGCGTAGCAATGGACAACAGATTCGGGTGATCTCTGCCCGAGACATGCACCGAAAGGAGCGGACGATATATGAGCAAGCCAGCGAAAACTAAACCCACTGCACTCCCGAAGTTCGCCAGCGAGAAGGAAGAGCGAGCGTACTGGGAGTCCCACGACTCGACTGAGCACCTGGACTGGTCCAAGGCCCAGAAAGTGACGATGGCTAATCTGAGGCCAACCACCAAAACAATCTCACTGCGACTGCCCCAGCACTTGCTTGACTCCATCAAGTTGGCGGCAAACTCACGCGATGTTCCCTACCAGTCCCTAATCAAAGTCTGGTTGCAGGAGAAGCTGCAT
>DASTTJ010000304.1:0-2568 GCA_035760205.1 Steroidobacteraceae bacterium
TCGAACTGCTGCAGTTCGCCATGCAGGGCGAAAAGGTTTCGAGCGGTTCACTGCACGTCGACAACATCAGCCCAAGCTTGTTTGGCGGATTGGTGCTCACCGTAGGCATCGATAGTCCGCGTGTAAAACAGATTCCCGTACCCGAAGGCATTCGCGCGGTGCTGGTGCATCCGCACCTGTTTCTCTCGACGAAGCAGGCTCGCGGAATTCTCAAGCGCGAAGTCACCATGTCGGACTTCATCTGGCAGACGGCGAATCTGGCCGGCTTCATCTCCGGTTGCTACACCAACGATCTGGACATGATCCGCGCCTCGTTCGAAGACGTGGTCATCGAGAAACAGCGTTCGCAGCTCATCCCGGGTTTCGACTCGGTGCGCAAGGGCGCGATCGACGCCGGTGCGCTGGGCTGTACGATTTCCGGCGCGGGGCCGACGATGTTCGCCTGGGCGCTCGAAAACGACGCCGAGAAAGTGCGTACAGCCATGGTGTCCGCCTTCGGCGCCGCCAACATGAAAGTGGATCACTGGATCGTGCCCATCAAGACCGCGGGCGCGCACGTTCTGCCAGGCTGACTCGTCCATGAAATTCTTAAGTACACGCGCGGCTACAAGCGCGGCGCCAGGGCCCCCGGTGAGTTTCGGCGCCGCCCTCGAACAGGGCCTGGCGCCCGACGGCGGCCTGTACATGCCCGAGTCCTGGCCTACCATTCCGCTATCGGCGTTCGACGGCGCGGCCAGCCTGCCGGAAGTCGCCGAGGTGATGCTGCGGCCGTTCGTCGAGGGCGATCCGATCGCATCAGATCTCGGCAACGTTGTGCGCGATGCCTTCGATTTTCCGGCGACGCTGGCGCCAGTGGCCGACGGCGGCAAGCTTTCGGTGCTCGAGTTGTTCCACGGCCCGACGGCGGCGTTCAAGGATTTCGGCGCGCGATTCCTCGCGGCGTCGCTGGCACGCATCCGCCAGCATTCGGGCCGGAGTGACTCTGGCAAACCGCTCAACATCCTCGTGGCCACCTCCGGTGACACCGGCGGGGCGGTAGCCGCGGCATTCCATCGGCGGCCCGGCGTCGTGGTTTCCGTGCTGTTCCCCAAGGGCCTGGTGTCTCCGACGCAGGAGCGCCAGCTCACCTGCTGGGGAGATAACGTGCTGTCGTACCGCGTCAACGGCACCTTCGACGATTGCCAGCGTCTCGTGAAGCACGCGTTCGTCGACGAGGGATTGAAAAAGCGCTTAGATCTATCCAGTGCCAACAGCATCAACCTTGGGCGGCTGCTGCCCCAGGCCGTGTATTACGCCGCCACCAGCCTGGCGGTGCATCGCGCGCACGGCGTCGCGCCTAACTTCCTGATCCCGAGCGGCAACCTCGGCAATTCCGTGGCCTGTGTCTGGGCGCGCAGGCTGGGACTACCCATCGGCCGCATCGTTCTGGCACACAACGCCAATCGGGCAGTCCCGGATTTCCTGCGCAGCGGCGACTGGCAGCCGCGCGCCAGCATTGCGACACTGGCCTCGGCCATGGATGTGGGCTCGCCTAGCAACATGGAGCGGCTGCGCGCACTGTTTCCGGACATCGAAAGCGTGCGCGGCGCGGTACGGGCGGAAAGCGTCAGCGACGACGAAATACGCGCGCGGATAACCCTGGACTATCGTCAATACCATGGCCAGTACGGGAAGCCCTGGTGTCCGCATACGGCAACGGCGGCGGAAGTCTACGCACGGATGCCCAATTCCGAGCGTGCGGAGCGCTGGGTGCTGGTCTCGACGGCTCACCCGGCAAAATTTCGCGAAATCGTGGAGCCGCTCATAGGCCAACGAATCGAAATGCCGGAAAGCCTTGCTAAACTCTTCTCGCGTCCCGTGTCCTGCGCCGATCTCGAGCCCTCGCTCGCCGCACTCACGGACGCGCTGGGGAGCAAGAATTGATTCCGCCTTTCGGACTCACACAGTTTCAGTTTGTCGCGACCATCCTCGGCGTGGTTGCCGTGGCATTGCTCGCGCTGCTGGGCAGTCGCGCGTGGGTGATGCGGCGCCGCGATGCGCGGCGCGTGGCGCGCGTCACCGCCGGCGCGGCGGATCATCTTCGCAACGTGCTGGTACCCGATGGCAACGGCGGCGACTACCACCTCGACTTCGTGCTGCTGACCAGCCGCGGCATCGTGGTCATTGACATGCGCGACATCACCGGCAACGTGTTTGGCGGCGACCAGATGACCGCCTGGACGCTCATGAACGGTCCCAGCCGCACCACTTTCGTGAACCCGCAGGCCGGTCTCTATGACCGCATCGCCAGCGTCAAGGCTATCGCCACCGACACGCCGATCGAAGGCCGCATCGTGTTCACCAAACGCGCCAAATTTCCCAAGGGCCTGCCGCGTTTCACGGTGATGCTCGAATCCGTCGCCGCGGAATTCCCCAAACTCGGTGCCGCGGAGCTTGAAATCGCCGTGGCGAAGTATCGTCCGGGCTGGGCGCGGCTCAAGGAAGCCGCGAAGCCCAGCCCGCACTTTGGCTCGAGCCCGATCGCTGTCGCCTGAAAGCCTCAGGGCTTGGCTTCGAGGATCAGATTCA
>DASTTJ010000305.1:0-5100 GCA_035760205.1 Steroidobacteraceae bacterium
TGGACGGCACCAAAGGCGACGTCGAGCTGCGCCGCGTGGACGTGCATCTTGGCAAGTCGGCATTCATCGCCAAAGGCGTGGTGGAAGGGACCAAAGGCATCAAGGGCAAGCGAGTGGTCGTCAACGTCAAGAGCCAGAACGCCAATCTCGGCGAGCTGCTGCGTTTCGCCAGCAAGGCCGCCCAAGCGCCGGCGTATGGCAATCTGGTGATCGACACGGCGTTGGATCTTCCGCAGGGCAAGGAGCCCGTGCTCACCCGCGTGCATCTCGAAGGGTCCGTGCGCGCCGAGCGGGTGACGTTCACCAACGACGCCGTGCAGGACAAGATTGACGAGTTGAGCCGGCGCGGCCAGGGCAAGCCCACCGACACCTCGATCGACGAAGTGGCGTCGCGACTGTCAAGCAAGTTCGCGCTGAAGAACGGCGTGTTTACCTATCAGACGCTGACGTTCAACGTGCAAGGCGCCGATGTGCAATTGAACGGCACGCATTCACTGCGCTCGAAATCTCTCAACCTCGCGGGAGAAGTGAAGCTGAACGCCTCGGTGTCGCAGATGGTGACGGGCTACAAGAGCTGGCTCCTGAAACCCTTCGATCCGTTGTTCAAAAAGAATGGGGCCGGCACCCGGCTGGTCATCCGCGTCGAAGGGACGCAGGACCAGCCGAAGGTCGGCCTCGAAATCGGCAAGACGTTGCGCGGATCAGAATAGGCCACCGATTAGACACCGATTATCGGTGTCTAATCGGCGTTTAATCTGTGGCCTATCGGCGGCCGAGCTGCACCACGAATTCGCCGGCGTTGTCGCCGAGCTCGTCGTCATTCACCGCGAGATACAACAGCCCCTCGTTCGGCATCGGCACGCTGGCCTGATCGCCAATCGCGAACGACTGACCGGTGCCCACGCGGCCGATCAATGCGCCGGCATAGATGTTGGGAATCGGCGCACCGGCTGCGTTCCGCGGGGTGCCCGCCGAGCGCGCCCGGTCGTTGGCGTTGTCCGAGAGCTGCACTTGACCGCTGGTATTGAAGGTCACGACCTCGCCCCTGCGCACGCGCATCCCGGTCGACACCCATCCGGCCTTCGCGGGCACGCGAATGGCCCCCGGCACCGCGACTCCCGGATCGAGATCGGCTGCCACGGTGCCGCCGGTGATGGCGGCGATTGGATAGGTGCCCAGATAGACGCGCGAGACCTGCCCCATCGAGAATTCCTGTTCGCGTCCGTCCTGGTTGCGGAACACGAAGGTTCGCGCCTGGCCTTCCTGCGCCGAACCCTGTCCGCCGCGAATGGCCACGAGCTGCCCCTTCACGCTTCCGCCGCTCGACATCAGCAACAGATGGGCGGGTCCCACCGCCTCGCGAAGCTCCGTCTCAGGGAGGCCGCGGGCGCCGCCGACGCGGTCGATGAGCGCAATGGTGCTGATTGGAATTCGCCGTTGATCGTGTTGCGACACGCGGACAAACACCGTGCCATCGGCCGTCATCTCTTCAATACGACCCTCAACTCTAGAACCGTCACGCAGCTGAACCGTGACGTTTGGCGTCTGCGCTGAGACGGCGGTCACCCATAAGACGCACACCGTCGCCACACCAAGTACCTTTTTATACATATCCAAGTCTCCCCAGCGCTTCTGTAGCAAGTGTCAGACCAATTGGGTACGCTCGATGCAACATTGAACGGGTAATGTTTCGCGCGTTGAAGCCCTCACTCACGTCGCCAAGGATTCCGGCCCTCGAGCTCATCAAGAGGACGGCCAAGGAAGTCCTCGACGATGACTGCATGGGCATTGCGGCTCAGCTGGCCTACTACTTCGCGCTCGCGCTCTTCCCTGCCCTGCTCTTCATCGTGGCGCTGGCGAGCTACCTTCCCTATAACGTGATCCACGACGTGGTCGCGGCGCTGGCGCCAATTGCGCCGCCAGAAGTGCTGACGATCATTCGCAAGCAGCTCGAAAGCATCGTGGCCGGTGAACAGACCAGTCTGTTGACGATTGGTGTGCTCGGCGCCCTCTGGAGCAGCTCCGGCGCCATGACCTCGATTGTGTCGGCGCTCAACCGGGCCTACGACATTCCCGAGACGCGGCCGTGGTGGAAGGTGCGGCTCGTTGCGGTCGGGCTGACGATCGCGCTCGTGATGTTCGTGTTGTTGTCGTTCACCTTGATCGTCGCCGGACCGAACGCCGGCCGCTATCTGACGGAATGGCTTGGCCTGCCAAACCTCTTCGACACGATTTGGCGCGCGGTTCGGTGGCCGCTGGTCTTCGCGCTCGCCACCACTGGCATTGCGATCGTGTTCTACCACGCGCCCAATGCTGATCAGGATTGGATCTGGATCACGCCGGGATCGATCCTCGCCACCGTGCTCTGGATCGTATTTTCCATGGGATTCCGGTTGTATGCGACACGCGTGGGCGACTTCGCGGCGACGTATGGCGCGCTCGCCGGCGCGGCCATCCTGCTGCTATGGCTGTACTGCTCGGCACTTGCGCTCTTGATCGGCGGCGAGTTGAACAGTGAAATCGAGCACGCCGCGAATCCCGAGTTGAAGAACCAAAAAACGGGACCATGGCGATTCAAGGCGTTTGCGAAGGTGCCGGCGATGCACCCGCTGCACTCTGCGCACTCTGCGCACCCTGCGCACCCTTAACGTTGGTTGTTTCTATCGGCGGCCCGCTCGTTGAGCGCGGTCGCGCCGCGAACGGCCGCTGGCAACGGCAAGTGCCGGCCTTGGGTCGCGACGCGCGCGCGGCCTTCAGGAATCAGGGCATTCACCGAGGCCAGGCTCTTCACGGTGGCATTCGGAAACCACGCCGACCACTTTGCGATTTGTCGAACGGTAAATGGAATGACGGCGTCGGCCCGGCCACGCGCCGAGGCGTCAAGAATCAGCCGCGCCGCGCGCTCCGCACTCATGGACGTGCCCGGCGATCCGGCGAGCAACGAGAACAGCGCGAACTCCGTGGCGCGCTCGCCTTTGAACCACGCGTGCAGGTGCGATCCGGTCCGCATCAGCCCGGGTAAGACGGTGGTCACGCGGATCCCTTTCGCGCGAAGCTCCTCCGCCATCACCGCCGACAATCCCGCTTGCGCATATTTGCTCGCACAGTACGCGGACAGATGCGGGATCGGGATGCGCGCGCCGATCGAGCAGATGTTGATGATGCGGCCGTCCCCGTGGCGCGCCAGGTGCGGCAATGCCGCTCGCGTCACGTTCAGCGTGCCCCAGAAGTGCACGTCGAGCATCGCCTTGAAATCCTCCGGCGTGGTGTCGTGGAATGGCGCTGAAAGGATTTGCCCGGCGTTGTTGATGACGACGTCAATGCGGCCGAAACGCCGGAGCATCGTGCTGAACGCTCGTTCCACCTGAGCGGCATCCGTGACGTCAGCGGGCAGCAGCTGCACCAGCGATCCGCTGTCGATGGTGCGGCGGGCGCGCGCCAGCTCGATTGCGTCTCGAGCAAGCAGGCCGAGCGCCGCACCGTGCGACGCGAGCTCTCGCGCGAGCACGAGTCCGAGCCCTCGAGATCCGCCGGTGATCACCACGACCTTGTCGGCAAACTGGTAACGGCCGCGAGAGCGGAGCACGGCCGCTACACCAAGCGCGCCGAGCGCAAGCGCGACCGGCGCGATGCGGCGCACGGACGACCGTGCCTTGGGTAAATTCGCTGTGGCGCGAATGAAGGAAAGATCGGTAACGGGAGGGTGATCGTTGGGCATTGCCTCACTCATCTGCTCGGCCCTTTTTTTCACTAATCACAAAATCGGAGGGTTTTTGTCAGCCTGGCGTGGCATCCATACTGCAAGAATCCCCCGAACGGAGAACTCGGATGATGAACCCGACGCATCAACCCATACATGAGCTTCCTGATCTGGCCACCCGCGCGCGCGCGGAGTTTCGCGAAATGCCAGGCATGTGTCTCACTACGGCCCAGGCGGCTCGGCTATGGCAGCTGAGCCCGGCGCGCGCCGAAGAGCTCCTAAGTGAACTGGTCCAAGCCGGCTTCCTGGTCCGCCGCGACGGTCAGCGCTACCGCCTTCCTTCCTCTGTTTAGGCGACAAGTCAGAAGCGAGAAGGGAGAAGGACTTTCTCCCTTCTTACTTCCTTCTCCTACTTCCCCTACCGCCTTCCATTGCGCTGCCGCGCACTCTTGGCCGACGCACTCGGCTGTTCGGAGCGTGAGGCAGACCGACTGGCGGGTTTTGCCTCGTCCATCTCGTCTTCCGATTCGCCCGCCGTGGCCGCTTCGTTGATGCCGGATTCGGCGAGGGTCGACAGCTTCGTGTCCGCGGCTTTCTCTTCGTCCAGCGTCTCCTGAAGCACCTTCGCCACCTCACCGAGCTCGAGCGCCTTGGCCCAGGCGATTGACGTGCCGTACGCGGCCATCTCGTAGTGCTCCGCTCGCTGGCCCGACGCAATCAGGCAGGCATCCAGCACGGCGTCTTCCATGTCTTCCTGAAGCACGTCGCTGCCTTCTTCGATAATGCCAGCCATGCCGGCGCAGTGCTTGCCGCGCGGCTTCTCGTCGAGGAGTTCGAACACCCGTTCGAGACGCGTCACATGGCCTTCGGTCTCCTCGAGGTGCGACTCGAACGCGTCGCGTAGCTCATCGTTGGTTGCGCCCTTCGCCATCTTCGGCAGCGCCTTCAGCAGCTGCTTCTCGGCGTTGTATAAGTCCCTAATCTCATCCACCAGCGCTTCGCGGAGGTTATCTGCAGACATGTGTTGCTCCCTTAAAGCGGCATCGCCGCGAAATTGTTGTGACGTGGATCTCAATGCAGAAAACGTTCCGAAGCGAGGAGCGGCCGTGCGAATTTCCGCTGCATGCTGCAGCAGGCGCGCATAGTCGGGCTCGCGTCAGGATGACTCGGCGAACCGCTTCTGCAACGCTTCGAGACCCTCGCGCGTCAGCTTCGCGGGATCCTGACCGAGCATCGCCGCAAACCACGCCGCCGCCTTGCCGCCGGGCGGCGCGTATTGCAGGTGCACGCGCACTTCGGTGCCGCCGTTGTTCGGCAGGCCCTTGAACACCACCGAGCCGGCATGCTGGATCGACTCGCCCGGCAGCGTGCGCCAGCCAATGGTCTCGAACGGCACTTCG
>DASTTJ010000306.1:0-12724 GCA_035760205.1 Steroidobacteraceae bacterium
TCGCGTGCAATCTTCGGACGATACGCGCTTCGCGCCCGGCGACGCGGTGCTGGTCACGGGCAGCGGCCTGTCGGAAACATTCGACGGCGGTTATGCCGAACTCGCACGCGTGAAAGCCGACAGCGTGATTGCCATGCCACCGGGCCTCGACGCGTTTCGCGCCATGGCGCTCGGCACGGCGGGCTTCACGGCAGCACTGTCCATTCATCGCATGGAGCGCAATGGGCAGGAACCATCGCGTGGACCCATCGTCGTCACCGGCGCTACGGGTGGCGTGGGCAGCATCGCCATCGACATGTTGTCGGCGCGCGGGTACGAAGTGATCGCGGTTACCGGTAAGCCCGAATCCGCCGACTATCTGAAGTCGCTGGGCGCGACGCAGGTGGTGTTGCGCGCGGATTTCGCGCCTGGAACCAGGGCGCTCGAACCCACGCGTTACGGTGGCGCCATCGACAGCGTCGGCGGAGAAATGCTCGCAGGTCTGACGCGCCAAGTGGACTTCTGGGGGAACATCGCAAGCGTAGGACTCGCCGGCGGCACGGAACTGAAAACCACCGTGCTGCCTTTCATTCTGCGTGGCGTCAATCTGCTCGGCATCAACTCCTCGGCCACACCGCGCGCGGAACGGCTGGAGGTGTGGCGGCGCATTGCCTCGGATCTTGGCTCCCGGCACCTCGATCGAATCGCCGGTCGTACGATCCCATTCGCGCAACTGCCGGATGCGTTCCAGGCACACCTCGACGGAAAAGTCGTCGGTCGCACGGTCGTAAAGATCGGCTCACAGCCGTAAACTTGCCCGCCATGAACACTCCCCCGCGCGCCCGGCTTTCCGCGGGCGCAAAATTCCGTGCGGCCATCGAGGCCGAAAAACCCCTGCAGGTCGTCGGCGCCATCAACGCTTACGTCGCGCGCATGGCCGAAGCCACCGGATTTCGCGCGCTCTATCTATCCGGCGGCGGCGTGGCCGCCAATTCCCTGGGGCTCCCGGATCTCGGCATCAGCACCATGGACGATGTGCTCATCGACATCCGCCGCATCACCGAAGCCAGCACGCTGCCTTTGTTAGTCGATGCGGATACCGGCTGGGGTGGCGCGTTCAACATCGCGCGTACGGTGAAGTCGTTCACCAAGGCCGGCGCCGCCGGCATGCACATCGAAGACCAGGTGCAGTCGAAGCGTTGCGGGCATCGTCCCGGCAAAGAGGTAGTGCCGGCGGAGGAAATGGTCGACCGCGTGAAAGCGGCCGTGGATGCGCGCAACGATGAAAGCTTTGTGATCATGGCGCGCAGCGACGCGCTGGCGAGCGAAGGTCTGGAGCGCACCATCGAGCGACTGGTGAAATGCGTGGAAGCGGGCGCGGACGCCATCTTTCCCGAGGCCATCACCGATCTGCCCATGTATCGCAAGGTGCGCGATGCGGTTCGCGTGCCGGTGCTGGCCAACATCACCGAGTTCGGCAAGACACCTCTGTATACGCGCGAAGAACTCGGCAGCGTCGGCGTGGACATCGTGCTGCATTGCTGCTCGGCCTATCGCGCGATGAACCTCGCGGCACTCGAGGTCTACCAGGCGATCCGGCGTGACGGGACGCAGAAGAACGTCGTTGGCCGCATGCAGACGCGCGATGACCTCTACAAGTTTCTCGACTATCACGCCTATGAACAGAAGCTGGATCAGCTGTTCTTGTCCGAAAGAAGCGGGGCGGAGAAGGAGAAGAAATGAACGCTCCCTTAGACCCGCCCAAGCCGAAAAAGTCCGTAGCCCTGTCGGGTGTCGTCGCCGGCAACACCGCCCTTTGCAGCGTGGGCAGGAGCGGCAACGACCTGCACTATCGCGGCTATGACATCCTCGAAGTGGCGGAGTCCTGCGAGTTCGAGGAGCTGGCCTATCTACTGATCCACGGCAAGCTCCCGAACGTTCAAGAGCTCGCCGCCTACAAAACCAAGCTCAAGAATCTGCGCGGTATCCCGGCACCCGTGCGCGCCATCCTCGAGCAGCTTCCCCCGGCCACCCATCCCATGGACGTCATGCGCACGGGCGCATCGGCGCTGGGTTGCGTGCTGCCGGAAGCCAATGATCACAACCCGGCGGGCGCGCGCGAAGCCGCCGACCATCTGGTGGCGAGCTTCGGTTCGATGCTCTGTTACTGGTATCATTTCTCGCACAGCAGTCGCCGCATACACGTCGAGACCGACGACGATTCGGTGGGTGGGCATTTCCTGCACTTGCTGCATCGGCGCGCGCCGCCTGCGAGCTGGGTGCGCGCCATGCACACCTCGCTCAATCTTTACGCTGAACACGAGTTCAATTCCTCCACGTTCACCGCCCGCGTCATCGCGGGCACCGGATCGGACATCTACTCCTGCATCACGGGCGCCATCGGCGCCCTGCGCGGGCCGAAACATGGCGGCGCGAACGAAGTGGCGCTCGAGATCCAGGAGCGCTACGACACGCCCGATGCAGCCGAGGCCGACATACGGCGGCGCGTGGGCAACCGGGAAATCGTGATCGGCTTCGGGCACCCGGTCTACACCGTCGCCGATCCGCGCAACGTGATCATCAAGCGCGTGGCAGAGAAGTTAGGCCGCGAAGCGGGTGACATGAAGCTGTACGACATCGCCGAGCGCATCGAAGTGCTCATGTGGGACCTCAAGAAGATGTTCCCGAACCTCGACTGGTACAGCGCCGTGAGTTATCACCTCATGGGGGTGCCGACGGCCATGTTCACGCCGCTCTTTGTCATCTCCCGGCTTACCGGATGGAGCGCGCACGTCATCGAGCAGCGCGAAGACGGCAAGATCATCCGACCGGCGGCCAACTACACCGGCCCTGAGAACCGCAAACTCGTGCCTGTCGCAGACAGGTCGTAAGGCCAGGCCTGAATATGTCATCGCACGATTACAAGTCAGCGCAGCGGCCGAGCCCCGACGACCTCCTGGTCGCGATCGCCGACTACACGAAGAACTACGAGGTAGATAGCGCCCAGGCATACGAGACCGCGCGTTATTGCCTCATGGACACGCTGGCCTGCGGCTTCCAGGCGCTCAAGTACCCGGCGTGCACGCGGTTGTTGGGGCCTGTGGTGCCGGGCGCCACGATGCCGGGCGGATCGCGGGTGCCGGGCACGAGCTACGAGCTCGATCCGGTCATGGGAGCGTTCAGCATTGGCGCCATGGTGCGTTGGCTCGACTTCAACGACACCTGGCTGGCGGCAGAGTGGGGTCATCCTTCGGACAATCTCGGCGCCATCCTCGCGGTATCCGACTATCTATCGCGCCGCGCCATCCTGTTGGGTGAGAAACCGCTGACGGTGCGTGACGTTTTGACCGCGATGATCAAGGCGCACGAGATCCAGGGCGTGCTCGCGCTGGAGAACAGCTTCAATCGCGTGGGCCTCGACCATGTGCTGCTGGTTCGCGTGGCGTCCACCGCGGTGGCCACCGCGATGCTCGGCGGCTCGCTGGAGCAGATCGTGAACGCACTTTCGAACGCCTGGGTCGACGGTGGCGCGTTGCGCACGTATCGACACGCGCCGAACACCGGGTCGCGCAAGAGCTGGGCCGCCGGCGATGCCACGAGCCGCGCGGTGCGACATGCGTTGTTCGCGCTCAAGAATGAAATGGGTTACCCATCGGCGCTGTCCGCGAAAACCTGGGGATTTCAGGACGTGTTGTTCAAGGGCAAGACGCTTACGCTGCCGCAGCCACTCTGCAGCTACGTCATGGAAAACGTGCTGTTCAAGATCAGCTTCCCGGCGGAGTTCCACGCGCAGACCGCCGTGGAATGCGCAATGGCGCTGCACCCTGCCGTCAAGGACAGGCTCGCGCACATCGAGCGCATCGTCATCGAGACGCAGGAGCCCGGAGTTCGCATCATCGACAAGACCGGGCCGCTGGCAAATCCGGCGGATCGTGACCATTGCATCCAGTACATGGTGGCCGTGCCGCTGATCTTCGGCCACCTCACCGCCGCGGATTATGAAGATGTCGTGGCCCACGATCCGCGCATCGACCTCTTGCGCAGCAAGATGGAAGTCCGCGAGAACACCACGTTCACGAAGGAGTACTACGAGCGCGACAAACGCCACATCGGCAACGCGCTGCACATCTTCTTCGGTGACGGCAGCCCGAAGATCGAAATGCGCGTCGATTTTCCCGTCGGACATCGCAAGCGCCGCGCCGAAGGCATGCCTCTGCTGGTGCAGAAGTTCGACGCGTCCGTGGCCGCGCACTTTCCGGCGAAACAAGCCGAGGCGATCAAGGCGGTGTTCGCACGTACGGATCTCGATGCCATGCCGGTCAACGAATTCATGGCCGCGATGATCGCCAACTGAGCGTGCATGACTAACAACTTCGACGAAGCTGGCTGGAAGGCGCAATTGTCTGCGGGCGCCGCCGAACTGAAGGCGCCGCTCGATGACGCGCAGCTCGACAAACTCTGGCGCCTGGGACTGCTGCTGCGCGAACGCAACGAGCAGGTAAACCTCACCTCGATCGTCTCGCCCGAAGGCATCCTGACGCTGCACATGCTGGACAGTCTGTCGATCGTGCCCGATCTGCTCGATGCGGCCTCCATCCTCGACGTCGGCACCGGCGGCGGCTTTCCCGGCCTGCCGCTGGCGGTTGCCTGTCCGCAACGGGAATTCATGCTCATCGACGGCACGCAGAAGAAGATCCGTTTCGTGAACGAAGCCATTGAGACGCTCGGAATCGCGAATGCGAAGGCCGCGGCGGTCCGCGCGGAGAATCTCGACGAGCCCAAGTACGACGCCGTCATCGTTCGGGCAGTCGGAAGCCTGGTCGACGTACTACATAACGCCGGCCACCTGGTCGCGCCCGAAGGCAGGCTCATCGCGATGAAGGGCCGTCATCCTGCAGAAGAACTTCGCACCGTGCCGCGAGGCTGGCGTGCAAAAGTTTCCGTGTTGCACGTCCCCGGCCTCGATGCCGAGCGCCACGTTGTCGCTCTCACGCGGCGATAAAGCGGCAACGATGCCGAGGTTCGCGGAGTAAGATGCCACGATGAAGCGGATCATTGCGGTCGCCAATCAGAAAGGTGGAGTGGGCAAGACCACCACCGCCGTGAATCTCGCGGCGTCGTTCGCTGCGACGCGCCGCCGCGTGTTGTTGATAGACATCGATCCGCAGGGCAACGCAACCATGGGTTGCGGCGTCGAGAAATCGCAGATCACGCGCGGCACCGGCGACGTGTTGTTAGGCGAGGCGGAAGCCGCGGATGTCATCATCAACCTCGAGTCCACACCCGGACTCGCGCTCATGCCGTCCAACCAGGACCTCACCGCCGCCGAAGTCCGCCTGCTAACTACCATGGCGGGCCGCGAGCTGCGCCTGCGCAACGCGCTCAAGCCGATATTCGATCAGTACGAGGTCATCCTCATCGACTGCCCGCCGGCGCTCAACATGCTCACGTTGAACGCGCTGGTGGCGGCGCAGAGCGTGCTCATTCCCATGCAGTGCGAGTACTACGCGCTCGAAGGCCTCACGGCGCTGGTCGGCACCATCGAACAGATCAAGGGTGCCGTGAATCCCAGCCTCGAAATCGAAGGCATCCTGCGCACCATGTTCGATCCGCGAAACAACCTGGCCAACGAAGTGTCGAGCCAGCTCATCGCGCATTTCGGCGACAAAGTGTTCCGCACCATCGTGCCGCGCAATGTGCGCCTGGCCGAGGCGCCGTCATTCGGCAAGCCGGTGCTTCAGCACGACAAGGATTCGCGCGGCGCGTTGGCCTATCTCGCGCTCGCTGGCGAAATGCTCCGCAAGGAAGACGACGCGGCCAATGACGCCGAGGTCGTACCGCCGGTCGAAGCCGCCGCCGACGGCGAACGTCCGCTGAACTAGGGCCCTGGCTCCATTTTCCCTCCGCGGAAAATGGTGCCTGACCCCATTCTCCGCGCACCCCGCTATCATCCCCGCCATGAGCACCAAGAAACCGGTGATGGGGCGTGGACTCGAGGCCTTGCTCGGCCAGATGTCCAGTCGGGCTACGCCCGCGCCCGCCGCCGGCACGGCTGCGCCTCCGCCGGCCAAGCTGCCGGGTGACGAACTAGCCAATCTTCCCGTCGACCTGCTGCAACGTGGCAAGTACCAGCCACGCGTCGACATGCGCCAGGAATCGCTCGAAGAACTGGCGGCATCGATCAAGTCGCAGGGAATCATCCAGCCCATCGTCGTGCGCGCCGTCGATGGCGCCGCGCCGGGCGCGTCACAGCGCTACGAAATCATCGCCGGCGAACGCCGCTGGCGCGCCGCGCAGATCGCCGGCCTCGCCACGATCCCGGCTGTCATTCGCTCGGTGCCCGACGAAGCCGCCATCGCCATGGCGCTCATCGAGAACATCCAGCGCGAAAACCTGAATCCGCTCGAAGAAGCGCGCGCGCTCGAACGCCTCATCAGCGAGTTCGGCATCACCCACCAGCAGGCCGCGGATGCCGTGGGCCGTTCGCGCGCGGCGGTGTCCAACCTGCTGCGCCTGCTCGAGCTGGCCCCCGAGATCACCGCTTTCGTCGAACGGCGCGAGCTCGAGATGGGCCATGCGCGCGCATTGCTGGCGCTGACCCAGCGCCGGCAGCAGGTGGAAGTGGGCACGCTGGTGGCGAAGCGCGGCCTCTCGGTGCGCGACACGGAAGGCATGGTGCGCGGGCTCCTGTCGCGCGCCTCGGGCGGCACCGCGCCTAAAGACACCAAGGGCCTCGACCCGAACGTGCAGCGCCTGCAGGACGAACTGTCGGAAAAACTCGGTGCGCCGGTTCAGATCCAGCACACCGGCTCCGGCAAGGGAAAGGTCGTGGTCAGTTACCACTCATTAGATGAGCTCGACGGCATCCTCGCGCACATTCGCTAGTGCGCTGGTCAGCGCGCTGCTGATCCTCACGGGCTGCGCATCGCTTACGCCCGGCAAGCTGCTCTTCGAAGATGATTTCGACGACGGCCTCGCGAACTGGCACATCGAAGCCGAGAGGCCGGGCCGCATCAGCGCCACCCATGGCGTTCTCGACATCGAAGTGCCCGCCGGCGTGACGTTGTGGTTCAAGCCGCGTCTCGAAGGACCCATCGTCATCGAATTCGAAGCCACCGCGGTCGCTGAAGGTGGGCCCAACGACAAGGTCAGCGATCTCAATGTCTTCTGGATGGCAAACAACGTCGACGGCCGGCAGCCCGTATTTGCCCGGGCACGCAGCGGCGCGTTCGCCGAGTACAACGATCTTCTGACGTACTACGTGGGCCTGGGCGGCAACCGCAATTCGACCACCCGATTCCGGCGCTACATCGGCGACCCGGTGAGTCGCCCGATGCTGCCCGAGCACGATCTGGCCACGCCAGCCGCCATGCTCCTTCCCAACCGCAAGCAATCGATCAGCCTGATCGCAAACGGCCGGACCATCGAATATCGGCGTGACGGCGTGCGGCTTTTCCAGCTCGACGATCCGGCGCCTTACGTGAATGGATGGTTCGGACTTCGCACGACCTTCAGCCATTTGCGGATTCGCAGACTTCGCATCTACGCGCTGGCGAATACGTAAAACAGCGCAGGAAATATCCCGGTTTTTCATTGAATGGCCCTAGGTCGGCGTATATAATTCGCGCCCCTGGCCAAGGCACACGTAAGTCGTTGCCAAGCCACACAATTTTCGAACATTGCTGAATTGCCTGCGGCCTTCGTGGGCCTTGTGGCGTCGTTCGCGGATTGTCGACTTGCAGTAGGAGTGTCGTGGTCACCCTTGAGTTGCCCCAAGCGAGGCGACTGGCCGGAAGCGTAGTGCTGGGTCAGGTCGTCGTCTCCGTTGTGGCCGCGGGAATTTGTTTCGCGGTGTGGGGCCGCACTCCCGGTTTGAGTGCGCTCGTGGGCGGTGGCATTTCCTCCCTCGCCAGCGCGGTGCTTGCGCTCATCGGTTTCGCCGCCCCGGCAGGGGCCGCGGCCGAGCGGGTCGCACGCGCCTTTTACGTGGGGGAAGCCGCGAAACTGGGCGTGACGGCTGCGCTGTTCGTACTGGTTTTCGTGACGATGAAGGTTTCGTTTGCCGCCCTGTTCGGCACCTACATCGCCACATTGTTTGTTTACTGGATTGCTCTCGCGAATGCCCTGCCACCGTTGGCTGGGACAGCGTCAGCGGTAAAGCGCTAGGAATCACAGATCGATGGCATCAGCAGTCGAAACCGCAGGCCAAGAGCAGACGTCGAACGAATACATCGTTCACCACCTGGCCAATCTGCAATACGGCGAAGGGTTCTGGACGTTCAACCTCGACAGCATCTTTTTCTCGGTGCTTCTCGCGGTGGTTTTCGTCGGTTTCTTCCTGGCGGTTGCGCGCAAGGCCACCTCCGGGGTGCCTGGCAAGGCTCAGCTCTTCGTCGAAGTTCTGGTCGACTTCGTGGATACCCAGGTTCGCGACACTTTCCACGGTGAAAGCAAGCTCATCGCGCCGCTCGCGCTCACCATCTTCTGCTGGGTGCTGCTGTTCAACTTCATGGACATCGTGCCGGTCGACCTGCTCCCCGAGGCGGGCAAGCTGGTCGGCATCCACTACCTGAAGGTTGTTCCCAGCACCGATCTCAACATCACGCTCGGCATGTCCATCACCGTGTTCCTGCTGGTGATGTTCTACAGCGTGAAGATCAAGGGTGCTGGCGGCTTCATCTGGGAACTGCTCACGCACCCGTTCGGCAAGTGGATGATGCCGTTCAACCTGCTTCTCAACGTCATAGAATATCTCGCGCGCCCGATGTCGCTCGGCCTTCGCTTGTTCGGCAACCTTTTCGCAGGCGAGATGATCTTCCTGCTCATCGCCGTGCTGGGCGGCAGCTTCGCCATCACGACGTTCGGCGGCATCGGCGCCGTGATCGGGCATCTCATCATGGGAACCGCGTGGGGGCTCTTCCACATCCTGGTCATCCCGCTGCAGGCATTCATTTTCATGGTGTTGACGATCGTGTACCTGGCACAGGCGCACGAGACCCATCACTGATCTTTTCGTTAACAAGGTTTTGGTTGGAGGAAAAATGGAACACATTGCTGAATACGCTCACATTCAAGGTCTCACCGCTCTCGCCGTCGGCATCATCTTCGGCATGGGCGCGCTCGGAACCGCCATCGGCTTCGGTCTGCTCGGCGGCAAGTTTCTGGAAGGCGCGGCGCGCCAGCCGGAACTGACCCCGGCGCTGCAGGTGAAGATGTTCATCGTCGCCGGCCTGCTCGACGCGGTCGCGATGATCGGCATCGGCTTCGCGCTGTTCTTCACATTCGCGAATCCGTTCCTGGGACCGCTGACCCCGGCTGCACAGTAAACGCCGGGCAATTAGTTAGTCCGCCGAGGAGACGCTAGTGGATATCACAGTCACGCTCATCGTCCAGATGCTGGTGTTCGGCATCGTCATCTGGGTCGTGATGAAGTTCATCTGGCCGATCATTCTCGGCGCCATGGACGAGCGCGAGAAGAAGATCGCTGCCGGCCTCTCAGCCGCGGAGCAGGGTCAGAAAGACCTCTCCGAAGCCAAGAGCCGCTCCGATGAAGTGATCAAGGAAGCCCGTACCCGCGCACTCGCCATCGAGTCGCAGGCGCAGACGCGTGCCAACCAGATCATCGACGAAGCGCGCAAGGCCGCGAGCCTCGAGGGCGAGAAGGCCCTGGCCAGTGCGAAGTCGCAGATCGACCTCGAGAGCAATCGCGCGCGCGATGCCCTGCGTGGTCAGGTTGTCAGCCTTGCCGTCGCCGGCGCGAAGCGCGTGCTCGAGAAAGAGATCGACCAGAAGACGCATGGCGAGCTGCTGGATCAGCTGGCTGCGAAGCTGTAGTCGTCGAAGGAACTGGTCATGGCAGAACGCACCACCACCGCACGGCCCTACGCGAAGGCCATCTTCGCGCTGGCTCGCAAGGGCAGCAAGCTGGCGGAAACGTCGGCGGGCCTTACGCGCGCGGCCGAAACGGTGACCGATCCCAGGGTGCGCGCCTTGTTAGGCAGTCCGCACGTCACGGCGGTGCAATTGGCCGAGCTGGTCAGCGGCGTTGCCGGCGACTCGCTCGACGAGAACAGCCGCAACTTCGTGTCACTGCTCGCGCAGAACCGTCGTCTCGGATTCCTCCCCGAGATCGCGGCGTTGTTCGAGCAGATGAAGTCCGAGGTCGAGAACTCGGTGGATGTCGAAGTGATCTCGGCGTCGCAGCTCACGCCAGACCAGGAAGGCCGCTACGCGGCCGCGTTGCAGAAGAGGCTCGGGCGCCAGGTGCGCCTGCATACCAAGGTCGACGGCAGCCTCATTGGCGGCGCCGTCCTCAAGGCCGGCGATCTGGTGATCGACGGCTCCATCAAGGGCCGGCTCGAACGCCTGGCCGTTGAAATGACCGCTTAAGAATTTTTCGAGGATCGTATATATGTCCGTGAAAGCATCCGAAATCAGTGACCTCATCAAGTCACGCATCGAGAACTTCAAGTCCGCGAGCGAAGCGCGCAACGTCGGCACCGTCGTCACGGTGACGGACGGCATCTGCCGCATCCACGGGCTGGCGGACGTTCGCTATGGCGAAATGATCGAGTTCCCTGGCAACCTCTTTGGCCTCGCGCTGAACCTCGAGCAGGACTCGGTGGGTGCCGTGGTGCTGGGCGACTACAAGAGCATCAGCGAAGGCGACACCGTGAAGACCACGGGCCGCATCCTCGAAGTGCCGGTGGGCCGCGAGTTGTTAGGCCGCGTGGTCGACGCGCTGGGTCAGCCCATCGACGGCAAGGGTCCGCTCAAGACCACGAAAACCGCCCCCATCGAGCGCGTGGCGCCGGGCGTCATCTATCGCAAGAGCGTCAGCCAGCCGGTGCAGACCGGATACAAGGCGGTCGACTCCATGGTCCCAATTGGCCGCGGCCAGCGCGAACTGATTATTGGTGATAGGCAGACCGGCAAGACCGCGATGGCCATCGACACCATCATCAACCAGAAGTCTTCCGGCATTAAGTGCGTGTACGTCGCCATCGGCCAGAAACAGTCGACCATCGCCAACGTGGTGCGCAAGCTCGAAGAGCACGGGGCGATGGCTCACACCATCATTGTTGCCGCGTCCGCGTCGGTGCCGGCGGCCATGCAGTACATCAGCGCGTATTCGGGCTGCACCATGGGCGAGTTCTTCATGGACAACGGTGAAGACGCGCTCATCATCTATGACGATCTGTCGAAGCAGGCCGTGGCCTATCGGCAGATCTCGCTGCTGCTGCGCCGCCCCCCGGGCCGCGAAGCGTATCCCGGCGACGTGTTCTATCTGCACAGCCGTCTTCTCGAACGTTCGGCCCGCGTCAATGAAGAGTACGTGGAGCAGGTGACCAAGGGTGCCGTGAAGGGCAAGACCGGTTCGCTGACGGGCCTGCCCATCATCGAAACCCAGGCCGGTGACGTGACCGCCTTCGTTCCGACGAACGTCATCTCGATCACCGACGGCCAGATCTTCCTCGAGTCCGATCTGTTCAACGCCGGTGTGCGTCCCGCCATGAACGCCGGCATCTCGGTGTCCCGAGTCGGCGGCGCGGCTCAAACCGATATCATTAAACGCCTGGGAGGCGGCATCCGCCTCGCCCTCGCTCAGTACCGTGAGCTCGCGGCGTTCTCGCAGTTCGCTTCGGACCTCGACGAAGCCACGCGCCGCCAGCTCGAGCGCGGCGTGCGCGTCACCGAAATGATGAAGCAGAAGCAGTACGCCCCGCAGTCGGTGGCCGAAATGGCGCTGTCGATCTACGCGGTGAACAACGGCTACTTCGACAAAGTGGACCGCAAGAAGGTCGTCGACGCGGAAAACGCGCTGCAAAACTTCGCCAAGAGCTCGCACAAGGCGACGCTCGATGCCATCAACGCCGAACCTGTGCTGAAGAAGCACGAAGCGGCGCTCAAGGGCATCTGCGAAGAGTTCCAGAAGAACGGCGTGTTCTGAGCAACACCCAAGGTACGACTAGCTAGCCATGCCAGGCACAAAAGAAATCCGCGTCAAGATCGCAAGCGTGAAGAGCACGCAGAAGATCACCAAGGCGATGCAGATGGTGGCGACGAGCAAAATGCGTCGTGCCCAGGACCGCATGCGCCTGGCGCGTCCGTATGCCGATAAAATCCGTTCGGTCATCGCCAACCTGACACAGGCGAATCCGGATTACCGGTCGCCGTTCCTGCAGGAGCGGGCCGATGTGAAAAACGTCGGCGTCATCGTGATTTCGACGGACCGCGGGCTCGCCGGGTCGTTGAACATCAACATTTTCAAAGGCGCTCTGACCGCCATGCGCGACTGGCAGGCGAAAGGCGCGAACATCCAGATGTGCCTCATCGGCGGCAAGGGCACGGCCTTCTTCCGCCGCCTGCCGAACCCGATCCTGGCGAACACCCAGGGACTCGGCGATCAGCCGCACATCAAGGATCTGATCGGCACGGTCAAAGTCATGCTGGATGCCTACAAGGAAGGCAAGATCGACCGCCTGCTGCTGGTCCACTCGCGCTTCGTCAACACCATGACGCAGAAGCCCGAGGTTCTTCAGCTGCTCCCGGTCGAGCCCATCGAAGGCGCCAATCTGCAGGACCACTGGGACTACATCTACGAGCCCGGTGCCGCGGACATTCTCGACGGCCTGCTGATGCGCTACATCGAAGCGCAGGTATATCGCGGCGCCGTGGAAAACGTCGCCAGCGAAATGGCCGCGCGCATGGTCGCCATGAAGTCGGCCTCGGACAACGCCGGCAA
>DASTTJ010000307.1:0-7040 GCA_035760205.1 Steroidobacteraceae bacterium
GCTGGCCGCGCCGCTGGCGGCCGTGTTCGCCATGGCCATCGAGAAAGGGTGGGCCGCGCACTTTTCGAGCTTCGCCGACCCGGACACCCGCGCCGCGATACGCCTCACGTTGACCACCGCGCTCATTGTCGTGCCGCTCAATACCGTGTTCGGCATCACCGCTGCCTGGTGTATCGCCAAGTTCGAGTTCCGCGGCAAGAGCATCCTCATCACGCTGATCGACCTGCCGCTGGCTGTGTCGCCAGTGGTCTCCGGACTCATCTATGTATTGCTGTTCGGCCTGAACGGGTGGTTCGGCGCCTGGCTGCAGGAACACGACATCAGCGTCGTGTACGCGCTGCCGGGCATCGTACTCGCCACCATGTTCGTCACCTTTCCCTACGTCGCGCGCGAACTCATTCCGCTCATGCAGCAGCTCGGGAACGACGAGGAGGAGGCCGCCATCACGCTCGGAGCGGGCGGCTGGTTCACGTTCTTCCGTGTTACGCTGCCGCGCATTCGCTGGGGACTCATTTACGGCGTCATCCTGTGCAACGCGCGCGCCATGGGCGAATTCGGGGCCGTGTCGGTGGTCTCCGGCAACATTCGCGGCATGACTAACACGATGCCTCTGCAGATCGAGTCGCTGTACAACGAGTACAACATGGTCGGAGCGTTCGCCGTGGCCTCGGTGCTGTCGCTGCTGGCCGTCGCCACGCTCATCATCAAGACGCTCGTCGAAGGGCGTGCGGGATATCGGCGCCGATGAAGCGCAACAGCCTCGGGTGGTGGCTCGCGGCCAGCAACGTGGCCATCGTGCTGCTGGTCGCCGCGGGCATTTCCTATTTCGCCATCGACATGCTGCGCGGCCTGGCCGACAGCCAGCAGAAGATCCACGTGCAGCTCGCCGGCGCCAATGCGCGCGAAGAAATCACGCGCATGGCCGAGGACACGCTGACCTACGCGCGGGTGCTCGCCGACCGCCCGCCGATGCGGCGGCTGATTTCCGAGTCCGGCCGCCAGGGCCTGGCGCCGTTCCTGCGCCGATTCTGCGAAACCTCCGAGCTCGATGCCTGTGCGGTGTTCGATGGCGCGCAGGTGGTGGCCGCGAGCGGAGTCGAGTTGCCCTGGCCGCAGATTTTCGCGGTCTCGCAGGAACAGGGCGAACGCTTCATGGCGGTCCCGCCCGGCACGCAACATTCACTGGTGGGCGCATCCGCCAAACTACCTGGGCAATACACCTCGTTCAGCGTGCTGGTTGTGCATCTGCTCGACGACTCGCTTGCCGCGGTGCTCGGCAAACACAGCGGCCTGCCGGTGCAGCTCATCAATTACCGGGCCTTCAATGCGACTCCCGACAACGAGTTCACCTCGCTGCATTCGCAGGCGTTGACCGACGGGCGGTTCGCGGTGCAACGCATCGACAGCCTCGGCCTGTACGCGTCCAGTTTCCCGGTGTTCTCGCCAAGCGGTGAGGGCATTGCTCTCATCGAGACGCGCGCGTCCGCCACCGAGACGGATCGCGCGGTAAGTTCGCTGGTCTGGCGCCTCATTCTCACGGCTTTCGTCTTCGCGGTGCTGGCGCTCATTGCCGGCGTGCTGCTGGGCTGGCGGGTTACACGCCCGGCCGAAGCCCTTACCGACGCCGCGGTTCGCCTCGGGCAGGGCGATTTCGCTACGTCCATTCCGACGGCGGGCCCGGCCGAGATCGGTCAACTGGCGCGCACCATGGACGACATGCGGCGCAATCTCGTCGAACTCAATTCAGAGCTGCGCCATCGAGAGGCCGAGGCGCAGGTGGTGCTCGAAGCCGTGGTGGAAGGCGTGTACGCCGTCGACCAGGAGCGCAACATCCGCTACCTCAACCCGCAGGCAGCGCGGTTGTTAGGCATCGACGCCGTCGAGGCGATCGGTAAATTCTGCGGCGACGTGCTCAAGCCCTGCGGGCCCGGTGGCACCCGCCCCTGTGCGACCACGGCATGCCCGATTCTGCGCGCGCGCCAGGCGGGCAGTGCGCTGGCGGTGGAGCTGCTGCAGACTCACATGGGATTGAGGCAGACGGTCATCACCAGCTCGCGCGTGGTCAACGGCATGCAGGTCCAGGTGCTGCGAGACGAGACCGAGCTCGAGGGCGTGCGCCGCGCGCGCGACACGGTGCTCGCGAACGTATCGCACGAATTCCGCACGCCACTTGCTGCACAGCTCGCCTCCATCGAACTGTTGCGTGAAGGACTGAAGTCGAGCCCGCCGGAAAAGCTTGAGGAACTGGTGTTATCGCTGGAGCGCGGTACGTTGCGGCTCACGCGGCTCATCGACAATCTGCTCGAAAGCGTGCGCATCGAATCGGGCCAGCTCGATGTGCGCCGGCAAAGCATCGAACTCGCCGACGTCGTGGAGGATGCGCGCGTGCTGGTGGAGGCGCTGCTGCGCCAGCGGCGTCAGCCGCTCGAAGTGGATCTGCCGGAAGGCCTCGAGCTGCAAGGTGATGCCACGCGCCTCACACAGGTCTTCGTCAATCTCATCGCCAATGCCAGCAAGTTCGCGCCCGAGGGCACGGCGGTGCGCGTCGGCGCGCGCCGGGACGGCAAGCTGATCAGTGCCTGGGTCGAGGATGCGGGCCCGGGTCTGCCCGAAGGCGATGCCGTGAGCATCTTCGAACGCTTCAGGCGCGGCGGCGCGCAGGAGCCGGAGCCCGGTGGGCTTGGCCTCGGACTGTGGATCTCGAGATCCATCGTCGAGCGCCATGGCGGCAGCATATCCGCTGTGCGGACCGCGGACGGTTACACGCGCTTCACGTTCACGCTGCCGGTAGAGCCTTTGGCATGAAGATACTGGTCGCCGACGACGACCTCGACTTGTTAGGCCTGGTCGCATATTCGCTCTCGCAGGCGGGCTACCTGGTGGTCAAGGCGAGCGATGGCCGCGCGGCGATCGCCTCGTTCGATGCCGAGTCACCGGACCTCGTCATCCTCGACATCAACATGCCGGGCGCCTCGGGTTTCGAAGTGTGTACCGCCATTCGTGCCCGCGGCGACGTGCCGGTGATGATGTTGACCGCGCGGGGCGAAGAGCAGGATCTGGTGAAGGCGCTCGATCTCGGCGCCGACGACTACCTGACGAAACCGTTCAGTCCGCGAACCTTGCTGGCGCGCGTGAAGGCACTATTGCGCCGCGCTGGCGCCGAGCGTGCACACGCGCCGCTGTCTGCCGGACGGGTGACCCTGGATCTCGAGGGTTATTCCGTGCGAATCGGCGAAGGGGCGGGCATCGCCTTGACGAAGCTCGAGCTGCGGCTCATGCAGATGTTGCTGGCGCAGGCCGGCCGTGCGGTGAATTCCGACCGCCTGCTCGTGCAGGTATGGGGGCACCGGGGTTCGGGCGACCGACAGTTGCTCAAGCAACTCGTGCACCGGTTGCGGCACAAGATTGAAGCCAATCCGGCGGTGCCGCAGCTGCTGCAGACCGCAGCGCCGGCTGGGTACAAGCTGGTTGTCGATTGAGGCAGGCTCGGAGCTCACTACTCCGCCGTCGCAATCTGATCGAAAATCCCATCGTTGGCGAAATGCTCTTTCTGCACGAGTTTCCAGCCACCGAAGTGTTTGATGGTCACCAGTTCGACTTCGGCGAACTGGCTGGCGTACTTTGCCGCGATGGCGGCATCGCGCGGCCGGTAAAAGTTTTGCGCGGCAATCTCCTGACCCTCGGGTGTGTAGAGGAACTCGAGATACGCCTGCGCCGCCGCGCGCGTACCCCGTCGCAGCACTACTTTGTCGACCACGGCGACGGAGGGTTCGGCCAGCATGCTGATCGACGGCACGATCAGCTCGATCTCGTCGCGGCCACGTTCGCGAACTGCCAGATGAGCTTCGTTTTCCCACGAGATCGCGACGTCACCGATGCCTCGCTGGGCGAACGTCGTCAGTGAGCCGCGCGCGCCGGTGTCGAGCACCGGCACGTTCTTGTACAACTTGCGCACGAATTCCCGCGCGCTCGCTTCGTTGCCGCCGGGCTGCCGTTCGGCCCATGCCCATGCCGCGAGATAATTCCAGCGCGCACCGCCCGAGGTCTTGGGATTGGGTGTGATGACCTGCACGTCGTCGCGCACGAGGTCACCCCAGTCGAGGATCTTCTTGGGGTTCCCTGCGCGGACCAGGAAGACGATGGCGGAAACATAGGGTGCGCTGTTGTGCGGCAGCCGCTGCTCCCAATTGAGTGGCAGCATCTTGCCTTGCGTGGCGATCGTGTCGATGTCGCCCGCCAGTGCCAGCGTCACCACGTCCGCGGGAAGACCGTCGATGACGGCGCGAGCCTGCCGGCCGGAACCGCCGTGCGACTGACTGATGCGCACGTCCTGACCTGTCGTTTGTTTCCAATGGGTGGCGAAGGCGACGTTGATGTCTTCGTAGAGTTCGCGCGTCGGATCGTAGGATGCATTGAGCAGCGTCACTTCGCCCGAAGGGCCATTGCTACAGGCGTCCAGCAGGACGGTGGAACACAAAGCAAGCGCGGCGGCGCGGATTCTGCCTTTCAACATTGTCCCCAATTCCCCGGAAATGACGGGGTGCGAGACTAGCACTTCCGTCGCCGCGGGAACTTCCGCTCACCGGCACGCGGCGCAGGTTTCGGGGTTGCGCATCCTTCACGGGATACGTGACAGGATCGCGCACTTTTCGCGGATTGGCGGGTCTCATGTCCGTCACCCGGTCCAGCCTGGCTACGGCCCTCTATAAAGGAGTGTTTTGATGCGTTCCACCTTGATTTTCGCCCTCGGATTTTCACTCAGCCTGGCAGCCCACGCGGCGCCGGAAAAGATGCAGGCTGCAGAAGTCGGTGATGGCGGGAGCCTGTCGGTGCAGACGCGGCCCGTACCGCGCCCGGGCGCCGGCGAAGTTCTCATCAAGGTGCGAGCGGCCGGTGTGAATCCCGTGGACTGGAAGGTGGCACTGCGCCGTCTCGGCAGGGTGCCGGGCACGGATGTCGCGGGAACCATCGACACGCTGGGGGAAGGCGTCACGGGCTTCAAGGTGGGCGATCCGGTGCTGGGGTTCGCGCGCCAGAGCGGCAGTTACGCCGAATACGCCGTCATTCCGGTCACGAGTCTTGCGCGCAAGCCCAAGTCCATGACCTTTGGGCAGGCCGCTGGCGTACCAATCGCTGGCGAAACGGCTTATCGCGCTTTGCACGAAAGCGGCAAGATCGCGCGCGGCCAGACCGTGCTCATCCACGGCGCTGCTGGCGGCGTGGGTTCGGCAGCCGTGCAGATCGCCAAGGCGGCGGGCGCACGCGTCATCGGTACCGCCTCGCCTAACAATCACGAGTTCCTGCGCTCGATCGGCGTGGACCAGGTCATCGACTACAAGGCGCAGAGATTCGAAGACCTGGTGAAGAATGTCGATCTGGTGCTCAACACGGCAGACGCCGACACCAACGCCCGCTCCATCGGCGTGGTTCGCGAGGGCGGCACGCTGGTTACCATCGTCGGTGCGCCGAATGCCGATGTGGCCTGCGCCGCCGCGAAGATTCGCTGCGTACGCCCCGATCGCGGCACCGGAGCCGCAAGCGCCGACATGCTCGCGCGTGTCGTCGAGCTTGCCGACGCGGGCAAGTTCAAGGTGTTCGTCGATGAGACGTATTCGCTCGCCGATGCGTCGAAGGCCTGGGACAAGAGCCGCGCGGGACACACGCGGGGCAAACTCATCATCCAGGTGTCGGAAGGCCCGACGATGAAACACCAGTAGACATGTCGTTGCGCGACATCACTCGATGGCTCGTCAGCTTGAAACTGGCCAGGCGGCAAGACAACGTAGCCAGCTCGCGAGACAAGTTAGCCAAATTCTGAGACAGCGGAACCGCGAAGTCAGACGTTGCAGGCGTCGTGACGATATTCCCCTATGGACAGCGCCACGGATGGGAGTATTTTTGCTGCGCTCACAGGGGGACTTCGTTTGCGCTTGGTGCCGCATTACGCGGCGCAATTGATTCATGGAGTGAATCGTTTCCGTGCAGGGATTGCATGTGCCGCGAACAGTCACGCGCATTCCCTGCAGCTTTCTTTTCCCACTCCTGCCAACGCAGACAAGCCATTGGTATTTCGTTGCCAGGAGAATCAATCATGTCTCGTTCATTACCTACGGCCGGGGCCCGGACCCGGTTGCGATGGTTGTTAGCCACGACGGTCGTGGCGCTTGCAGGAGCTTCGAGCACATTTGCGCAGACACCCGGATGCCAGATCACGTACACCGCCCCGACCTGGGTAGGTGGCAACGGATTCGGCGCCACGATCGACATCAGGAACACCGGGCCGACCATCAACGGATGGAACCTGGTCTTCAACTTCCCGAATGGCCAGCGCATCCAGAACGGCTGGCCCGTCAATTTCTCCCAGCCCGCGGGAAGTCCCACGGTCACGGTGTCGAGCAATGCTGCATGGAACGCGACGATCAACACCAACGCGACATTCAATGTCGGATTCAACGGCACGTTCAGCGGCACTAACAATCCACCCACCGCTTTCACACTGAATGGCACTGCCTGCACCACGGGCGGCCCGCAGAACACGGCGCCGACAGTTTCGCTGACGGCCCCGACCAACGGCCAGGTGTTCCCGACCGGAACCACCAGCGTCAATCTCGCCGCCAATGCCAGCGATCCGGGTGGCGCAGTCACGCGCGTCGAATTCCGCGTCGATGGAGCGCTGGTGGGCACCGACACATCGTCGCCCTACAGCTTCACGGCGACGGGTCTGGCCGCGGGTAACCACACCGCACAGGCCACGGCGTTCGACAACGGCAATCCGTCGTTGAGCACGGCGACCGCAGCAGTTCCATTCAGCATCACGGGGACGTCGAACACCGCCCCCGTGGTCTCGGTCACGAGTCCGACGGCTGCGCAGAACTTCGCGACAGGTGCGACCGTCCCTCTGACCGCGACCGCCAGCGATCCGGGCGGAGCGGTGGTGCGTTGCGAATTCCGCGTCGACGGCAACCTGGTGGCCACTGACACGACTTCACCGTACAGCTTCAACCTGACGGGGTTGGCCAATGGCAGTCACAGTCTGGTTG
>DASTTJ010000308.1:0-4129 GCA_035760205.1 Steroidobacteraceae bacterium
TGCGCCGCCAGCAGTACGGTCTTCACCGGCGTTCCCGCCGTAGCGGCGATGCTTCGCAGCGCCGCGCCGGCAGCTGCAGGAATGGTCACGGCGCAACGTTCTATTCCGGTCTCACCCTTGACATTCCAGCGCGGCAAGCCGGTAAAACTCGCGCCCTCTAGCAGGTTCTTCCACAGCTCCTGGCTGGCCGCGGAATCCGCAGACTGATATTCAAGCGCGATGTAGTCCCGGTACAGGCTCTTGGCCGCCTCGATGGAACCACTCTCCCCCGAAAGCCGCTGCATGTAAGCCTTCACGATCCCGGAAACCAGCTGGGAGACGCTCCACCCATCCAGGATCGCGTGATGGAAACTCAGGGCGAGCGTGAACTGCTCATCCGACAACTTCGAGGCGCGAACCCGCATCAGAGGCGCGTTATTCAAATCGAAGCCGCGCGCCTGCTCCGCCGTCACCCAACTCTGTTGTGTCCGCTTCTGTGCTTCGACGCTCATGGTGGTCAGATCCACGGTCTCGACCGGCAGATTCACCGACCTCTCCACGATCTGCAGCGGACGCGAAACCTTGTTGAGCTTGAACCGGGTGCGCAGCACCGCATGCGCTCGCACCATGTCGTCGATCACCGCCTGCAACACATCCGAATCGAGTGGCTGTCGCACGGAATGCACTGAAATGTCGTGGTAGACGGACTTCTGTCGCTCGCGCTCGCTGTGGAACAACATTCCCAGCTGCGCGTGGCTCAAGGGATAAGCGTCTTCGATCATGCTGGTCACTGGTTTCTCCCCATATCCGTCTGTTGGCTCGTGCCGTTACTTCCCGGCGTCATCTATTCCAGTCGTCAATTGCTCTTCCATGAATCTCACAAAGCGCTGTCCCAACCGGTCCGCGGTCTCACGATCGCAGCGGCGCGTGGAATACTTCACGTCGATCGCCAGCTGACAGCCCAGGTCGAACACATCCACCGCCACGTCGCAGTGACCCGCCTGCTGCCGCAGCCCGACCACGTTCGCCTCCAGCGTGGAACCGAACGGGAACGCGTTCGATACACGCCCATGCGCGAGCAGGTGCGTAGAAGGCCAGGTCGTGCGTAACTCGTGCATCGCCAGCGTCGTTCGCAGCGTCATCACCCCGTCGCCGCGCGCCGCGTCCTTACGCGCGCTTCTCAGGATCCGGTGCAAAGGCAGGTCTGCCGCGGGCAGGGTTCTGCTCAACGCGGTGCGCGCGACTTCCACTGCCTGCTCGATGGAATCGATCCCTTCGAGCCTGAGTCGCAGCGGTATCAGATGGACGAAGTTGCCGATGGTGCGCGCAAACGCAGCACCATCACGAACCGACACCGGAGTGCCTATGACCAGGTCATCCGCGCCCACCTCTTGACGCAGGAAGAGACCGTATGCGGCCATCAGCAGCAACAGCCGGGAGACACCGAGCTCCGCCGCCTTCGAAGCCACGGCCGCTGCGGTCTGCGGCGATGACATGACGATCACACTGTCGCCGCCGGCACTCGAGCGCAGTTGAGCGATCGTTGCAGCAGGGACGACACTGTTGTCGGGCGCGCCACGCAGCTCGTCCGCCCAGAACTTCTCCAGCTCCGCCAGCCGGCTCACCGAAAGGCGCGCCGCTTCCGCCCTGACGTGGTCTGCATAAGAAGGACTGATGTCCTCTGCCGAGATTTGCGCCGGCCCTTCGTAGGTCCTAGCAAGCTCTTCGACCAGCAGGATCATCGAATCGAAATCGGCGGCGATATGATGCGTCACCAGCAAGAGAACGCTGCAGGTCGGACTGCGCATGAACAGCTCGGCGCGCACGATTGGGCCTTTCGACAAATCCATCGGCTGCGCGGCGCGCTCGGCCAGACAGTCAATGAGTTGCGTGTCGTCCAACGTCGAAGCGTCGGTTTCCAGCCAGGAAAGCGCCTCCGTCCCGCGAAACCGGGCCAGCGTGTCCTTCCCCTTGAGTTCATGGGTGGTGCTGAGTGCCGCATGACGTGCAACGAGCGAATGCAGCGTCTGGCGCAACAGATCGGCGCGCACGTCACCGCGCAGTTGCAGCGCGATGGGCACATTGAACGTAGCGTTGCGTCGATCCGTGAGAAAGAGGAACCAGAGTGGTTGCTGGGCACCCGACAACACGCTGTCGGTGAATTCGGGCCGATCCTCCACCGCAGGCAGCTCGCGCGCTTTCCGGATGAGCGACACCATCCCTCGCACCGTCGGTGCCGCATAGGCATCCGAGAGGGACAGACGACAACCTTCCGCCTTGCTGAGCTGGTTCAGGACGAACACGAGCTGCAGCGACGTGCCTCCCAGAGCAAAAAAGCCAGTCTCGGAGTCGGGCGCACTACGCCCCAACACGGCGTGCCACACGGCACGGATGCGAGTCTCCAGATCCCCACCCTCATCGTTGGGCAGCATCAACGAGGGCGTGCCCCAGATTCGCGCGGCTATGTCCTGGGCTGACGAGCAGCCCTCGGCAATGTTCTGGAGCCACTGCGGATCCCGGTATCTCTCATCCCAGCGCCGCACGCGGATCTCGCGATTCTCCGGCTCGGGGGCATGCTGTGCTTCGGCGGCTTCGCCGGCCTCGTCGAATTCGCCGAACGCGCTCCGCTCCAGGTCGGAAATCTCGATTTCGTACACGAGCCCATGAGCCGCGGCGGCGCGCTTGCGCGCAGGCAGCCTGTTCAGGAACTGCAGGGCCGGCGTGTTGCGGTCCGTGGGCGTCGCCAGCAGATGGACTCTCGCCAGCCCGATCGCCGCCGCTGCCGTGGCCAGCAGCTCCATCAGCTTTCGCTCGACACCACGCCCGAGCACGCGGCAACTGAGCATGCATGACGACACGATCAGGGCGTCACTCGAAACCCGTGCCAGCACGGCACCCACCGTGCCGTAGTCGCCGAAGCGATCGCTGGCCGCCACTACCCAGGCACGGCTATCCGCCTGCGCGAGGAATGCCGTCAGCTCGGCAACGGTAATCGCCGCTGGATTGAAATTGAATTGGTTGGTCCGGCGCGAAAGATCGCTGATCCGCTCCAGATCGTCGGCACCCGCCGCCGTGAATCTCACTCGCAGCTGCAGGCTTGCCAGGTATTGCCGGAAGCTATGGGACGAGGCACGAACCGACCGGCGCAGCTGTTCGGTGCGATGCATGCTGGTTCGATCCACGGCGCCAGCGCTCCGGTCGCCATCGAAAGCCCAGACGTGCCGCAAAAAGCGTTCGGAGCGCCGGTCCTCGTCCGGAAAGGTGAGCGCCAGGACGCCAGGGCAATGTGCGGCCACCTCGGCGCACTCCACGGGATTGTTGTCGATGAAGATCACGCTATCGAGGCCGACGTTGAGCTCTGCGGCGAGGCTCGCGACCGCGCGGGACTTGGCTTCCCAGTTGACGCGCATGGCCGCGATGTCGCGCGGCTTCAGCAGCATGCCCTCGTGTTCGCTCAGCACCTCGAGCACGTCCGCTTCGCGATTCTTGCTGCTGATGCAGACGAACATGCCGCGCTCGCGCATCCGCAGCAGGCATTCCTGAAGCGCGCGGTGCCTGCCAGCCACGCGCACACCGTGCGTGCCTGCCTCGGCGCAGGTTCCTTCCCAAAGCGTGTCGTCGCAGTCGACGACGATCACCTTGTGCGGCCGACGAACTCTCGCAATGTGAGTCCTGAGCAGCCATGCACCGGCTGCCGCGTACCACGCGCGGTTGTACGGTATGCCCGCTTCGTTCTCGACGGCCGAGCCGTCGTGATCGGTCACTGGATAGATCTCGTCGATCTCACGCCAGGGCACCACACGAACGTCCGGCATCGAGCCGCACCGGGTACTCAACCTACGCGTCATCCGCGAGTGTTCGGCGAGTACGTGTGCCGACCGGCTGACCTCGCCCGACTCCGGCGCAATGACAACGGTAACCGGTACGGAGGAGGCTCGACGGAATTCGCGAATGGCTTCCAGCAGGCCGTCGAGTGGCTCTTCGAGTCCGAGTGCGTCGTGGGAAGGTACGGCGCTCACCGGGCTCGATCCTCTGCGCGCCAAAATGAGGCTGAGGCCGGATCCCTCCAGGCCAGAGGCGTTCCCCGCCGAAACCGCGAAGCCTCGCTCGCGCAGCAGGAGGCACACTTTGTCGAACGAGGCATCAGCCC
>DASTTJ010000309.1:0-6669 GCA_035760205.1 Steroidobacteraceae bacterium
TTCCCGCTCGGCCCGCAGCGCAAGAGCGGCTTCTTCTTTCCAAGTGTCGGCGGCTCGTCGCGCAACGGCGCGGAAATCGAGGTGCCCTACTACTGGAACATCCGCCCGAACGTCGACTTCATGGCCGAGCCGGTCTATTACGCCAAACGCGGTGTGGACTTCGCGGGTGAGCTGCGTTACCTCACGGTGCGCCAGCGCGGCAGCCTCGAGTTCAACTTCCTGCCCAACGATGACGTGGAGGGCGTTGACCGCACGCGCGTGCATCTGCAGCACGTCGCCGAGCTGCCCGGCGAATGGCGATTCCGCATCGACGCCCTGGACGTCGGCGACAGCAGTTACTTCGAGGACTTCGCGCATGGGCCCGAGGGCACCAGCGTGCCGTTCACCGAACGTCTCGCCGAAGTCACCTATCGCGATGAGAATTGGAACGTGCGCGGGCAGATTCAGGATTTCCAGACCATCGATGAAGATCTGGCGGTCGAGGACCGGCCCTACGCACGCACGCCGCGCGTTCTCGCCTCGGGCGACTGGGACTTAGGGATGGGCGCCGTCGACTACGGGTTCGACTCGGAATTCGTAAACTTCGAACGCAATACCGGCGTCACCGGCTGGCGCATGGACGTGGCGCCGCGCGTCGGCTTCGACTGGTCATCGCCCGGATTTTTCGTGCGCCCATCAGGCGGGTTTCGCTACACCCAGTACTCGCTCGAGAACAACACGCCCGGCGCCGACGACTCTCCCACGCGTTCGCTGCCGTTCGCATCGCTCGATGCCGGGCTGGTGTTCGAACGCCAGGCGGGCTCGCGCGGACAGCGCCGCATGACTCTCGAGCCGCGCGCGCTCTATCTCTACACCCCGTTTCGGGAGCAGAGCAATCTGCCTCTGTTCGATACCGGTTTGCCCGACCTGAACCTGGTCCAGCTGTTCCGCGCCAATCGTTATGTCGGCGCGGACCGCGTCAACGACGCCAACCAGATGGCATTCGGGCTCACCAGCCGCCTGTTCGACGCCGATACCGGCGCGCAGTACCTGGCGGCCAGCTTCGGACAGACCTACTACTTCGAAAAACCGCGCGTGGTGTTGCCCGATGAGCCGGTGGCGACCCGTGATACCTCTGACTTCATCGCGCAGGTTTCGCTGTCGGCCTACAAGGACTGGAACGTCGAAGCGGGCATGCAGTGGAACCCCGAAGACACGCGCAGCGAGCGCTCGCAATTGCGCCTGCAATACCGCCCGGCCAGCGACCGGGTCCTGAATCTCGCCTACCGCGCCCAACGCGATCGCCTCGAACAGGCCGAGATGTCGGGCGCCTGGCCCATCGGCAAGCGCTGGAATGCCTACGCCCGGGCGGTTTACAGCTTGCGCGACAGCGAGATGCTCGAACGCTTCGCGGGCTTCGAGTACAGCTCGTGTTGCTGGCGCTTGCGCGCAGTGGCGCGACGCTCGATCTCCAATCGCGAAGGTACCCAGGAGTCCAGCTTTTACATCCAGCTGGAACTGAAAGGCCTTGCGAGTGTCGGAGATGCCGACGCTTTCCTGGAACACACAATTCGGGGATACTCGCCGGAAACTTCCGTCCGGTGAAAAACAACTACATGATTCATAAAGCTATTTCGCGCGTCTTGCTGGTTCTTCTGGCCTGCTTTGCCGCCCCCGCCGCGTTCTCGCAGACGCGCGAAGCCAGCAGCACAGGTGTGCTCCTCGACCGCGTCGCGGCCACCGTGAACGAAGGCGTCGTGCTCTCGAGCGAACTCGACGAGCAATTGATCGTGATCGCCGATCGGCTGCGTTCGCAGAATCTCGACCTACCACCGCAGAACGTCCTTCGCCAGCAGGTGCTCGACCGCCTGGTGCTTCAGGAACTGCAGATGCAGCGCGCGAACCGGGCTGGCATCAAGGTGTCCGACGAGACGCTCAACAACGCGCTGCGTGACGTAGCCGAGCAAAACAAGATTCCGCTGGCCGATCTGCCGGCGGCGTTGGCGAGCCAGGGCATCGACTATGCAAGTTATCGCGAAGGCATCCGCAAGGAACTCGCGATGCAGATCCTGCGCCAGCGCGACGTCATCTCGCGCATCAATGTCAGTCCGCGCGAAATCGACCAGTTCCTCGATCGGCAGAGAAAGATGCCGTCGGAATCGAACGAGTACAACGTCTCCCACATCCTCGTGGCCGTGCCCCAGGCCGCCACACCCGAAGAGCTCGAAGAAGCCGAAAAGCGCGCGCAGGAGGTCTACACCCGCGCGACCGCCGGCGAAGACTTCGGGCGTCTGGCCGTGGCGTTCTCCAATGCGCAGACCGCGCTCGAAGGCGGTTCGCTCGGCTGGCGCAAGGGGCCGGAATTGCCCACGTTCCTGGGCGAAGTGATCGCCGGCATGAAGCAAGGTGATGTCACCCAGCCACTGCGCACGCCGTCGGGCTTCCACATCGTCAAGCTCAACGAACTGCGCGGCAACGTGCAGGTCATCGTCAACCAGGTGCACGCGCGCCACATTCTCATCAAGCCCAACGAGCTGCAGGACGACGCCACGGTGCAGCAGAAACTGGCTGCAATCCGCGAGCGCATCGTCAAAGGCGAAAACTTCGCGGCCACTGCCTCGGTCGTCTCGGAAGATCCCGGTTCCGCGGCCGAAGGCGGCGATCTCGGCTGGGCCGGTCCCGGCACCTTCGTCCCCGAATTCGAAAAGACGCTCGCCCAACTGCAGCCGGATGAAATCAGCGAGCCGTTCCGTACACAGTTTGGCTGGCACATCATCCAATTGTTAGGCCGCCGGCAATTCGACACCACCGATGACGTGCGCCGCCAGCGCGCGTTCATGGCCCTGCGCGAATCCAAGTCCGACGAAGAAACAGAACTGTGGCTGCGGCGCCTGCGCGACGAGGCGTACGTCGAGTACAAGCTCTGAGCACGGCTCTCAAGCCCATTGCCATCACTGCGGGTGAGCCCGCCGGCATCGGGCCCGACCTCTGCCTTGCCCTGGCCGGACTCGACCTCCCTGGAGTGGCCTATTCCACCTCGCTCGTGATCCTCGGCAGCCGCGCACTGCTGGCGGAACGAGCGGGTGCGCTCGGGCTTACCGTGGAGCTCGATCCCTATCTACCGGGCAGCGCGCCGCGCAGCCGGCAACCCGGCCGGCTGCAGGTGCTCGACATCCCTCTGGCGACACCCTGCGTGGCCGGCCGCCTCGATCCCGCCAATGCGCCGCAGGTGCTCGCGCTGCTCGACCGCGCCACCGACGGGTGCATGAATGGCGAGTTCGCCGCCATGGTCACCGCGCCGGTGCAGAAGAGCGTCATCAACGATGCAGGCGTGCCGTTCACCGGGCACACCGAATACCTCGCCGCGCGCACTGGGTCGACGCATCCGGTCATGCTGCTTGCGGCCGGTTCCCTGCGCGTGGCACTCGCCACGACCCACCTGCCGCTGCGCGCGGTCAGCGACGCCATCACCGCGCCGCTGCTCGACACGACGCTGCGGGTTCTCGAAGCCGACGTGCGCCGACTGTGGGGCATTTCCCGGCCGCGAATTGCCGTCTGCGGACTCAATCCGCACGCCGGCGAGAGCGGCCACCTCGGCACCGAAGACCGCGACGTGATCGCGCCGGCCATCGAACGCGCCCGCGCCACAGGCATGCTGGTGGACGGACCCATCCCCGCCGACACGGTATTCGTTCCGCGCGCGCTGTCTAACTACGATGTGGTGCTGGCGATGTTCCACGACCAGGGCCTGCCCGTGCTCAAACATGCCGGCTTCGGGCACGCCGTCAACGTCACACTGGGTCTGCCCATCGTGCGCACCTCGGTGGATCACGGCACGGCGCTCGATCTGGCCGGCACCGGTCGTGCCGATGCCGGCAGTCTCATTGCCGCCACCCGCCTCGCGCTCGAGTTCGCGGCCAGGGATTCGCGCCAGGCCTCAGCCGCGTGATCTTTGCGCGCAAGCGTTTCGGTCAACACTTCCTGCATGACCGCGGCGTACTCGATCGCATCGTGCGCGAAATCGCCCCTACGCCGACGCAGGCGCTGGTGGAGATCGGCCCGGGACGCGGCGCGCTTACCGAACGCCTGATCGGACTTCCACGCACGCTCGATGCCATCGAGATCGATCGCGACCTGGCCGCGCAACTGCGCGCGCGTTGGGGTGCGCCGCAGGCTTTCGAACTGCATGTCGCCGACGCGCTCGCATTCGACTTCGCCGCGCTGGCCCGCACTCGCGGCGACCGGCTGCGCGTCATCGGCAACCTGCCGTACAACATCTCCACGCCGCTGCTGTTTCACATCGCTTCGGCTCATCAACACATCGATGATCTGCACGTGATGCTGCAGAAGGAAGTCATCGACCGGATTGCCGCCGCACCCGGCAGCGATTCTTACGGCCGTCTCACGGTCATGCTTGCGCCCTGGTTCGAGGCGAAGCATTTGTTCGACGTCGGCCCCGGCGCGTTCACGCCCGCGCCCCGCGTCTGGTCCGCCGTGGCACGCCTCGTGGTGCGACGGGAGCCGGCGTTCGCGGTGCCCCCGGCATTTGCTCGCACGGTGTCGGCGGCATTCTCCCAACGCCGTAAGACACTGCGCAATGCCTTGCGCTCGCTACTCGACATCGACGCGATCGTAGCGGCGGGCATCGATCCGGGCTTGCGACCCGAGACGCTAACACCCGCGGAGTTCGCGAGATTAGCCGCGCGGGTTCCCGAAGATCCTTCCCGCCAGGTTTAGTTGGGTATCATCAGGCCTTCATGGAGCCCGCCCCACACAAGATCCGCGTCGACGTCGACACTTCCTATCTCGAAGATCAATCGGATCCGAAAGAACGGCGCTATGTCTTCTCGTACACCATCACCATCCGCAACGAAGGCAGCGTGCCCGCGCGCCTGCTCACGCGGCATTGGATCATCACCGACTCCAACGGCAAGGTGCAGGAAGTGCGTGGCGATGGTGTGGTGGGCGAACAGCCCTACCTCAAACCAGGCCAGGGCTTTCGCTACTCCAGCGGCGCGGTGCTCGAAACGCCGGTGGGCGCCATGCAGGGCAGCTACCAGATGGTGGGCGATGACGGCGAGCAGTTTGACGCGCCCATCGCCGCGTTCCGGCTTGCCATGCCGGGGCTTCTGCATTGAGCAGCGGCCTGGCAGGGTTCTGACATGGCCCGCTACGCCATTGGTGATGTCCAGGGCTGTTGCGACGAACTGAAGGCGCTGCTCACGCGCTGCAACTTCTCCGCCGACCGCGATCAGCTCTGGTTCGTGGGCGACCTGGTGAACCGGGGACCCCAATCGCTCGAGACGCTGCGCTTCGTGCGCGCGCTCGGCGCCAATGCCACCGTGGTTCTCGGCAATCACGACCTGCACCTGCTGGCGCTGGCCTACGGGTCGAAACGCAAACCCAAAAACGGCGACACGCTCGACGCGGTGCTCGACGCGCCGGATCGCGACCAGCTGCTGGAATGGTTGTCAGGCCGGCCGCTCGCCGTGTTCGATGAACCGCGCGGCGACTTCCTGGTGCACGCCGGGCTGGTGCCGCAATGGACTCCACGCATCGCGGCCAAGCTGGCCCGCGAAGTGGAAGCGGTGCTTCGCGACGATGCCCGCACGCTGTTCGATGCCATGTACGGCAACAAGCCGGACAAGTGGAGCGAATCCTTGCGCGGCATGGACCGGCTTCGCTTCGTCATCAACGTCTTCACGCGCATGCGCTTCTGCCAGCGCGATGGCACCGTCGATCTCAAAATGAAGGCGCCCCCGGGCGAGCAACCCGAAGGCCTGTACCCCTGGTTCGACGTGCCCGGACGCAACAGCGCCGAGGTGCGCGTGATCTGCGGACACTGGTCGACGCTGGGCTTCAAGCGCCGGCGCGACTTGCTGGCGCTGGATACGGGATGTGTGTGGGGCGGTGCGTTGACCGCGGTCAACCTGGACGCGGACGAGTCGCCGGTCCAGTTATCGTGCAAGAGCCATCAGGAACCGGGCGGCGGCGACGGCTGAATGATGTCGCTGGCGCTGGACGCCGGTTCAGCAGACGCAGGTTCGGTCGGCACCGCTTCGCTGGCGGGCTTCGGCACTTGTGTCGGTGACACGAACGCGGGCGCCGTTTCCACCGGCGCCGTCTCCACGAAAGCCGGCATCGGCCCCCAGGAAATGTAGATAGCCGCTGTCTTCGGCGTGTAGACACTGGGCGCGAACTCGAGGTCGATGGCGGCCGTTCCTTCGGTGCTGACCGGCAGCACGCTGCGCTCTTCGCCCTGGATTTCGATCTGCGCCACGCTGCCCGGGCGCACACGCACCGCCACCCGCACCGGCCAGGTGGTTTCGTCCGGCAGGCGGGCCGCGAAGCTGCCGGCGGCGCCCATACCGCCACCGCCCACGCCCGACAGGTCGATGACCAGTGTGTTGCGCTTCCAGTACTGCGGGAAGCTCGCCGGTGAACCGTCGGCATTCACCAGGTTGAGTTCATTGACCGCTTCAGGAACCGGCTTCGCCTTCTTATGGAAAGGCCAGATGTTCGGCATCCTGATCGAGCTGCAGGCCGTAACCGCCAGCGTGCAGGCGACGATCAATACGAGGCGGAATTTCACGGGCGACCACTCCGGGACCTGTTAGTGGGGCGCAACCATATCACGGGCCCCCACGCCTAAGGCTTCAGGGGCCTGACGCCGGCCGGCGACAGCATCGG
>DASTTJ010000310.1:0-7841 GCA_035760205.1 Steroidobacteraceae bacterium
CGCCGAAGCGTGTCTCGGGGATGGGTTGCCTCAGGGCGAGGCTCAAACCCAGGGCCAGGCACATGCGTGTGTCGGCCGGGTCGATGACCCCATCGTCCCAGAGCCGTGCGGTGGCGTAATACGGATTGCCTTGGGTTTCGTATTGCTCGCGAATCGGCGTCTTGAAGGCGGCTTCTTCTTCGGCGGACCACGCGCCGCCTTTCGCTTCGATGGAATCGCGACGCACGGTAGCCAGCACATTGGCGGCCTGTTCGCCGCCCATGACACTGATGCGCGAGTTCGGCCAGGTCCACAGGAAACGCGGCGCGTAGGCGCGTCCGCACATGCCGTAGTTTCCCGCGCCAAAGCTGCCACCGACGATCACCGTGAACTTCGGCACGCGCGCGCAGGCGACGGCGGTGACCATCTTGGCGCCGTGGCGGGCGATGCCTTCGTTCTCATATTTCTTGCCGACCATGAAGCCGGTGATGTTCTGCAGGAACACCAGCGGCACACGCCGCTGGCAACAAAGCTCGATGAAGTGTGCGCCCTTCTGCGCGGATTCGGAGAACAGAATGCCGTTGTTGGCGAGGATGCCGACGGGCATGCCGTGTATGCGAGCGAAGCCCGTGACCAGCGTGACGCCAAAACGCGCCTTCCATTCGTCGAAGTCGCTGGCGTCGACAATACGCGCGATGATCTCGCGCGCGTCATAGGGCTTGCGCGTGTCGGCGGGGATCAGCCCATAGAGATCGTCAGCCGACAATTTCGGTTCTTCGAAGGACACAGGCGATGAAGCGTTCGCGCGGTGGTCGGGCGGCAGGCCGCCGATGATGCGCCGCGCGATTCCGAGTGCGTGACCATCGTTCTCGGCGAGGTGATCGACCACACCCGAGATCCTGGCGTGTACATCGCCGCCACCCAGTTCTTCGGCCGTGACTACTTCTCCCGTGGCCGCCTTCACCAGCGGCGGACCGCCGAGAAAGATGGTGCCCTGATTGCGCACGATGATGGACTCGTCGCTCATCGCCGGAACATAGGCACCGCCGGCGGTGCACGAGCCCATGACGACGGCGATCTGCGGAATGGCCGCGGCCGACATGTTGGCCTGGTTGTAGAAGATGCGGCCGAAATGCTCGACATCGGGAAACACTTCGTCCTGGCTGGGCAGGTGCGCGCCACCAGAATCCACTAGATAGACGCACGGCAGCCGGTTTTCTTCGGCGATGCGCTGCGCGCGCAGATGCTTCTTGATGCTGACGGGATAGTAGGTGCCGCCCTTCACCGTCGGGTCGTTGCAGACCACCACGCATTCGCGGCCAGCGATGCGCCCGATGCCGGTGATGATGCCGGCGCCCGGGGATTCCTCGCCGTACATGCCGAAGGCCGCGAGCGGTGACAGCTCGAGAAACGGCGCGCCCGGGTCGAGCAGCATCTCGACGCGATCGCGGGGCAGCAATTTCCCGCGTGACACATGTTTGGCGCGCGCCGCCTCACCACCTCCCGCAGCGGCTCTTGCCTGACGAACGCGCAATTCGGCGACCAATGCGCGCATCGCAGCATCGTTGGCGGCGAACTCGGCGCTTTTCCTGTCGACTTTGGAATCCAGCAGCGGCATGATTGTCGGACAATAGTACAACCCGATATTTGAAGGCAAGCGACATGAGCCCAAAGAAATGAGCAAGTTCGATCGCTGCGATTTCGACTTCGGTTTAGGCCCCGAGCTCGACGAGGTCCGCACCCAGGTGCGGCGTTTCGCGCGCGAACGCATTGCGCCGCGGGCCGAGGAAATCGACCGCAGCAATGAATTTCCGCGTGACCTGTGGCCCGAACTCGGCGCCGCCGGTTTGTTAGGCATCACGATTCCGGAACGCTGGGGCGGCGCCAACCTCGGCTACCTGGCGCACATCATCGTCATGGAAGAGATCTCGCGGGCGTCCGGCTCGGTTGGCCTCTCCTACGGCGCGCATTCCAACCTGTGCATGAACCAGATCATGCTCAACGGCAACGACGCGCAGCGCGACCGCTATCTACCGCCACTGGTCGAAGGCGTGCACGTCGGCGCTCTGGCCATGAGCGAACCTGGCGCGGGCTCGGACGTGGTGGGCATGGCGTTGCGAGCCCAGAAAATCGATGACAAGCGGGGCGATGCCTACGCCTTGACCGGCAGCAAGATGTGGATCACCAACGGACCCGACGCTGACGTGATCGTGGTCTACGCCAAGACAGACCCGGCCGCCGGTCCGCGCGGCATCACCGCTTTCATCGTGGAAAAGGGGTACACCGGTTTCACCACTGCGCAGAAACTCGACAAACTGGGCATGCGTGGCTCGTCCACCTGCGAACTCGTGTTCGACAACTGCCTGGTGCCAGCCGAAAACATGCTGGGGCAATTGAATGGCGGCGTGGGCGTGCTCATGAAGGGCCTCGACTACGAACGCGCGGTTCTCGGCGGCGGCCCTCTCGGTCTCATGGCGGCAGCGCTCGACCTGGTGCTGCCCTACATCCACGAGCGCAAGCAGTTCGGCCAGCCCGTGGGAACCTTCGAACTCATGCAGGCAAAGGTGGCCGACATGTATGCGTCGCTGAACGCCTCACGCGCCTATTCGTACGCGATCGGCCGTGCCTGTGACGCCGGACATTGTTCGCGCCAGGACGCCGCCGCGGCCATTCTTTTCGGCGCGGAGCGCGCCACGCAGAACTGCCTGCAGGCCATCCAGGCTCTCGGCGGCAACGGCTACATCAATGACTACGCGGCCGGCAGGCTGTTGCGCGACGCCAAGCTCTACGAAATCGGCGCCGGCACGCAGGAAATCCGCCGCATGCTCATCGGCCGCGAAATCTACGACGCCACCTCATGAAGAAGACCAACGGCGCCACGCAATTCGAGCCCATCCGCGTAGAGCCCGCCTATCGCAAGGTGGCCACCGCCCTGCTCGATCGCATCACCGCCCGCACTATCAATGCCGGCGACCGGCTGCCTCCGGAAATGGAACTGGCGCGGCAGTTTGGAGTTCACCGGGGCACGGTGCGCGAAGCGTTGCGCGAACTCGAGACCAATGGAGTGCTGAAACGCGAACGCGGCTCCAAGCTCATGATGGTCACGCGGCCGGCGCGCGGCACTATTGCTGCTGGCGTCAGCCGCGCGCTCGCCCTGCACGACGTCACCTATCACGATATCTGGGAGGCGCTCACCGCACTCGAACCGCCCATCGCCGCGGCGGCGGCGCGCAACCGAAAGCCCAAAGACCTCGAGCACCTCGATGCGATCGTCGCCATGGACCCGGGTGTAGAACAGGCCGCGGCATTCTTTCGCGCCGTCGGCGAAGCCACCCACAACGGCGTCTTCATGCTGGCCCACGAACCACTGGTGGAGCTGCTGGTGCCGTCGCTGGGAGCGATGATCGACAAGGTGCCCCAGGCCGCCGGGCGCATTGCCACCGCCCAAAAACGCATAGCCGTCGCCATTCGCGAGCGCGATGGCGCCCAGGCAGGCGAGTGGATGGCCAAACATATTCGGGATTTCCGACGTGGATTCGAATTGGCCAAGATCGGCCTGCAGCAGGCGGTCGGTAGCGCTTAGAATCGGGACAAACTAACGCCAGTGGGAGGGCGCCGGTTTGTTCAGACTTGTCACTTCGATGCTGCTGGCCCTGACTAGTCAGGCGGTCCCTGCTCAAACCACCGCCCCTGCGCCGGCCGCAACGCCCGCCCCGCCCCGGCCGGTTTCACTCGACGATCTTTACTCCGATCTCAATATCGTCGACACCGCGATATCGCCGTCCGGGCGCTACCTGGCCCTCATCGTGCGCCGGCCGACCGACGACACGCTCGCGGTCATGGATCTTCAGACCAACGAGAAGAAGGCGCTCCAGCGAAGCAAGCCGGGGGATCTCGGCAAGAAGCTGATCATGCGCATCTCCACGGTCTACTGGAAATCCGACGAGCGCCTGTTGTTCCGCGTAACCGTGCGGCCTGAAGAAGATGTGGTGCTGACACCAGCGGCATCATCGAAGATCGCCAAGCTCGGAGACCGCCTGTTCGCCATCAACCGCGATGGCAGCAAGCTGGTCGCCATGCTCGCCGACAACCGCAATGCGGCGCTCGAGGGTGCATTCAACCTTGGCGCGATCCGGAGTTTCCTGATCAAGGATCCCAACCACATTCTCATGGAGCTCGACGGCTTCAACGGCCGAAGCCTGTTCAAGGTCAACCTCGACACCGGGCGCGGCGAACAGATGGAACGCCCCAGTGAGAGCGTGGTCGGCTGGTGGCTGGACGTGGAAGGCGCTCCGGTGGTGCGCATCACCGCCGCCAACGGCACCATCCGGCTCTTCCGCAAGGACGCCGAAGGCAAGTGGAAAAAGTTCGCCAGCATGCGCATAAAAGAGATGAAGGAGCGTCCGGATTTCGATCCAGTCGGCCCTTCCGACCAGCCTGGCAAGCACTACGTGCTGGCCAGCCCGCCGGGCAAGGATCGTGTCGGGCTCTATCTATACGACATCGAGAAGGAGCAGTTCGGCGAACCCATCATCGAGCACCCGAACTACGACCTGAGCACCGCACGTGTGTCGCGCGATGGCAAACAAGTCATCAGCCACTGCCACCTCGCGCACGTGCGCGTCTGCAGCTTCGCCGACCCCAAGATCGAAGCGCACATGAAAGGCCTGCGCAAATACTTCGAGGAATCCGCGAACCTCTATACCTGGGATACCTCCGAAGACGGCAAGGCCATCTTGCTGTACGTCGAAGGGCCGCGCGACCCACCCAGCTACTACTTCTACCAGGTGGAAAAGAAGAACATCGAGATCATCGGCGTGGAGCGCCGCGCGCTGATCGACACGGCGCGCCCGAAAGCCTCGGCCGTCAGTTACCTCGCGCGCGATGGCAAGGAACTGTCGGGATATCTCACGACGCCCGCCGACTCGCCCGCGCAGGGCAAACTTCCGTTGGTGCTCATGCCGCATGGTGGCCCGGAGTCGCGCGACTCGATGTCGTTCGATCCTTGGGTGCAATACCTGGTGGCGCGCGGGTACGCCGTTTTTCAGCCTAACTTCCGCGGCTCGGATGGCTTCGGCCGCAAGTTCGCCGAAAGCGGGTATGGCGAGTGGGGCCGCAAGATGCAGGACGACCTGACCGATGCCGTGAAAGCGCTCGTCAACCTGGGTACGGCCGACCCGGCGCGCGTGTGCATCGTCGGCGCCTCGTACGGCGGCTACGCCGCGCTCGCCGGCGCCGCGCTCACGCCAGATCTCTACAAGTGCGCCGTCTCGATCGCGGGCATCTCCGACCTCGACGACTTCATCAGCTGGCGCAAGCGCAATTGGGGCTCGGACTCAGAGGGTTATACCTATTGGCTCAAGGCCATCGGCGATCCGGGCAAAGACGAACAGCGCCTGCGCGAAGTTTCACCCGTGACGCAGGCCGACAAGATCAAGATACCCGTGCTGCTCATTCATGGCACCGAGGATTACGTCGTCCCCATCGCGCAATCGAAGGCCATGAAGAAGGCGCTCGACAAGAGCGGAAAAAAGACCGAGCTGATCTCGCTCGAAGAGGAAGGGCACTCTTACTGGACAGCGGAAAACGAGATCCTCGCGATGACCGCGATCGACAACTTCCTCTGGCAGCATCTCGGCCCGGGTTTTGGTATATCCAAGGCGCCCAATCCTCGAGGAGCGCCATCGAAATGAAACTTCCGCGTCGGGAATTCATCCGCAATGCGGCGCTGGCAGGCGCGGCGTTTACCATCGTTCCGCGCCACGTGTTGGGCGGCAAGCGGCGCATCGCGCCGAGTGATCGCGTCAACGTCGCCGGTGTGGGTGTGGGTGGCATGGGCCGCGCCAACATGCAGGCGCTGTCTGGCATGAACCTCGTCGCCATGTGCGATGTGGACTGGGCGTTCGTCGACGCGCGTTTCGCCGACATCCCCAAGCAGTTGGAAGCGGCGAACAAGCGGCTGACCGACGCCACCGACGCCAGGCAGAAAGCCCAGGCCCAGGCGCAAATTACGGGATGGCAGCAGCTTCAGGCGCAGCTTCCGAAATCGAAGCGCTACACCGACTACCGCGAAATGCTCGCGAAGCAGAAGAACATCGACGCGGTGGTCATCGCCACGCCGGACCACACGCATGCGCACATTGCGCTCGCGGCCATGGATCTCGGGCTACACGTGTACGTGCAAAAGCCGCTGGCCTGGTCCGTTGACGAATGCCGCCGGCTCGCCGCAAAGGCCACGGCCAGCAAACTGCAGACCCAGATGGGCAATCAAGGGCATTCATCCGACGACGCACGGCTCGTCAACGAATACATCCAGTCCGGCGCGATCGGCACCGTGACTGAAGTGCACGTGTGGACCAACCGGCCGCTGGCCTATTGGCCGCAGGGCATTCCGCGCCCCGCCCCATTGCCCACCGATGGCAAGGACATCCCCTGGAACATGAACGGCGTGATGACGCGTGCCGCCGGCTCTTTCGGCACGTACGCGCCACCGGACAAACTGGCGTGGGACCTGTTCCTCGGGCCGTCCCGCCAGATCGACTACCACCCTATCTACCATCCGTTCAACTGGCGCGGCTGGACCGATTGGGGCGTGGGCGCCATCGGCGACATGGGCGCGCATCTCATCGACTCCGCGTTCTGGTCACTCGACCTCGACTACCCCACGACCATCGAGACCACCTCCACGCCGTACAATCGCGATACGTACCCGATGGCGTCCACCACGCACTACGAGTTTCCGGCAAAGGGCGCCCGCCCCGCCGTGACGATGACCTGGTATGACGGCGGGCTCACGCCGCCTAAGCCCCTGGAGATGGGCGATGAGGAACTCAACAAGGGTGGTGGCGTGTTGTACATCGGCACCAAGGGCAAACTGCTGCACGACACCTACGGTTTCAATCCGCGGCTGTTGCCGAAATCGCTGCACGAGAGCGTCGGCAAACCCAAGGAAACCTACGCGCGCATCGCCACCAGCCATGAGATGAACTGGATCGACGCGATCCGCGGTACGCAGAAAACCACTAGCCCCTTCGAATACTCGGGCAAACTCACCGAGATCATGCTGCTAGGCGTGGTGGCGCTCAACGCCGGCAAGAAGATTGCTTACGACGGCGCAAACATGAAGATCACCAACGTGGCCGATTCCGATGCGCTGCTCAAGCGAACCTATCGGACAGGCTGGGCGTTGACCTGAAGTCGACCTTTCTCCGGGAATAAGTCTCAACTTTCGACACTCACCCGTGCCGGCGTTCTGCCGGCGTGTGTTCTTCCGACTAAGTTTCGGCAGCGACGCTTTTCGCGCCGCCGAAGTTTCAAGGAGGAACACGATGAAATGGACTGCTCTCATTGCCGCCTCGGCAATCTCGCTGGCTTCAGGGGTCGCGGGCGCGGCTCCCGCCGAATCCGCCACCATCGAAAATTCACCGGACGTTCTGCGTGCGCCGCAGATCGGAAAGTCCGCGACTCGCGCCAGCGCGCCTCTGATACTCGCGCCGTCGCTGACGGCCACCGCCGCCGCACCCACGGTCGAAGACGTCGGCGACGCGGACTCTTTCGGCCGCAACGTCACCTACCTCGGGCTAGCGCAGACCCTGTCCGTCACAGTCCAGGATGACTGCACCGGCAGCGACCCTGCGTTCGAACGCTGCGTTGTAGCCAATGCGGCCCCCGCGCCTACCTCGTTCGATGAATCCGGCCTCGCCACCATCAGCCTGCCGCCCAAGGCCACGAAGTCGCTGATGTGTTTCTCGCTTACCCCGTTCATTCAAGTGCAGTGGCAGAACAATCTCGCCGTACCCGCGACGGCGCGATTCAACGCCAGCGCCGCCATCACCATCGACAACGATGTGCTCGACGACCCG
>DASTTJ010000311.1:0-2999 GCA_035760205.1 Steroidobacteraceae bacterium
TCCAGATCGACCGCAACAAGGCGGCCGATCTCGGCGTGTCGCTGCAATCGGTGGGTCGCACGCTCGAGACGATGCTGGGCTCGCGCATCGTCACCACGTTCGAGCGTTCGGGCGAGGAATATGACGTCATCCTGCAGGCGCGCGACGAGCAACGCGCCACCGTGGGCGACCTCGACAATCTGTACGTACGTTCGGACAAAAACGGCGATCTCCTGCCGCTTTCGGCACTGGTACGCATTGAAGAGCGCGCGGGGCCAAACGAACTGCGCCGCACCGACCGGATGCGCGCCATCGAGCTCGCGGGGTCTCTGGCGCCGGGCTACGCGCTCGGTGACGCAGTGAAGTACATGGAAGAGGTGATTCGCGAGGAAGCACCCGAAGCGCAGATCATCTACAACGGCCAGACCTATCAGCTGAAACAATCCGGCAGCACCCTGTGGGTTACGTTCGCGTTCGCGCTGCTCGTGGTTTATCTGGTGCTCGCTGCCCAGTTCGAGAGCTTCATCCACCCGGTGGTGATCCTCGTAACCGTTCCGCTTGCGATTACCGGCGCGCTCATCGGCTTGTGGCTGTTCAACTCCACCATCAACATCTTCAGCCAGATCGGCTGCATCATGCTGATCGGCATTGCCTGCAAGAACGGCATCCTCATCGTCGAGTTTGCCAACCAGCTTCGCGATCGCGGCGTGGAGTTCGTAGAAGCCGTCATTCAGGCCGCCTCGGTGCGATTGCGTCCGGTCCTCATGACCAGTCTGTGCACGGCCTTCGGCGCGGTGCCGCTCATGCTCGCGCAAGGCGCGGGCGCTGAAAGCCGCGAATCGATCGGCGCTACGGTGTTCTTCGGAACCATCGTCTCGCTCGGGCTCACTCTCTACGTGGTGCCTTCGTTGTATCTATTGATCGCGCGCAATACCCGCTCGCCCGAATACATGTCACGCCTCGTCGACGGGCTGCTCGGCAAGCGAGCGCGCGACGGTGGCGTGCCGGCATCGGTCGAGGTTCAGGCGGTTGCGTCACACGATCGCAATGCGGGCTGATCCGCCACAGCAGTTTTTACATAAGCGAGGGCGCCGGCCGGCGGGGCGCCCAGCGCTGTCAACCCAATCCTGACAGATTAAGTTATTGATCCTGCTGGGATTAAAGCCCGGGCCGGGAGGGCGGAACGAGGGTCGCTGCTAGACTGGCGCCCGACAGTTTTCCCCGCCCGCGACGATTCCTCATGGCCCAGACCCCTTACAAGCAGCTCGAGCAGGAATGGAAACGCCTGCATGCGTTCCGTGGCGCCATGGCGATCCTGCGTTGGGACGCGGCAGTGTTTATGCCCCGCGGCAGCGCCGACGTTCGTGGCGAACAACTCGCGGCGCTGGAGACTGAGTACCACTCTCTGGTTACCGCCCCGAGGATCACGCGGCTGCTCGACCGCGCGCAGGCCAACACCGGCGGTCTCGTGGACTGGCAGATTTCCAACTTGCGCGAAATGCGGCGTCAGCGCGATTTCGCCATTGCCACGCCGGTTGCTCTGATCTCGCGCCTGGCGAAGGCCGCGTCGAAGGCAGAAGCGAAATGGCTGTATGCCCGCGAGACCGGCAAGTTCGAGGATTTTGCACCGCACCTCGAAGAGGTGGTCCATCTCGTGCGCGACAAGGCGCAGCTGCTGGGGCAGGCGCGCAACCTTGCGCCCTATGACGCGCTGATAGATGAGTTCAGCCCGGGGCTCACGTCCGGCGAAATCGACGCCATGTACAAGGCGCTCGCGCGCCGGCTTCCGGGCCTCATCCGCGAAGTGCTCGCACGCCAGGAGCGGTACCCAGTGTTGCCCATCGTCGGCAAATTCAGCGCCGGCAAACAGCGGGCGCTGGCCGTGGAAGTCATGAAAGCGGTCGGCTTTCCCTTCGATCGTGGCCGCCTCGATGAAAGCGAACATCCGTTCACCGAAGGCGTCCCGGGTGATGTGCGAGTCACCACGCGCTTCGATCCCAGCGAACCGTTTTCGGGCCTGCTCGGCGCGCTGCACGAAACCGGCCATGCCATGTACGACGTCGGACTCCCGGCGGAATATTCCGACCAGCCCGTGGGCCGCGACCGCGGCATGGCGCTGGAAGAGAGTCAGTCGCTGCTCATGGAAATGATCGTGTGCCGCAGCCGCGGCTTCGTCACCTACCTGAAGCCGCTGCTGGAGAAACACTTCGGAGTGTCGGGGCCCGAGTGGTCGGAGGAAAACCTCTATGCGCAGCTGACGCGCGTGAAGCGCGGCCCGATTCGCGTCGACGCCGACGAACTCACGTACACGCTGCACATCCAGTTGCGCTACGAGATCGAGAACCAGTTGCTCTCCGGAGAGCTGGCGGTGCGCAACCTGCGTGACGCCTGGAATTCCAGCATGGAGCAGCGGCTGGGGGTGAAGCCGCAGAACGACCTCGAAGGCGTGCTTCAGGACGTGCACTGGGCCGTGGGTTCATTCGGGTACTTCCCCTCGTATGGCCTGGGCGCGGTGATGGCTGCGCAGTTCTTCGAGGCGCTGCGCGAGTCGGTGCCCGACGTCGAGGCCCAGATCGCACGCGGCGAATTCGCCGGACTCATGGGCTGGCTGCGCGAACACGTGCATTGTCACGGCGCACGCATCACCACGCAGGAGTTGCTCAAACTCTCCACCGGCAAGCCGCTGTCGGCCACCGCCGCGCTGCGTTACCTCGAAGCGAAATATCTCGAACCCGAATCGGTAGTCGGCAGCGCCGCGGCATGAACGGCGGCGTGAGCCGCCACATGGGCCAGTGGCGCGGCTGGCTGATCGGCGCGATCAGTGCCGTATTCCTGGTGGCCGCACTGCTGGTTCCGGCAATGCCGCAACCGTTGACGTACCACGCCTTCGCCGATTGCCGCACGCTGTTCGGCGTCGCCAACTTCTTCAACGTGGTGTCCAACATCCCGTTCCTGATTGGCGGCGTGCTCGGCCTGCGCCTCATCTGGACCAGCCGCGTGCAATTCATCGACGCACGCGA
>DASTTJ010000312.1:0-3076 GCA_035760205.1 Steroidobacteraceae bacterium
GCCAACTGCACTGGTGTGGTCACGGTTGCGGCGGTGGACGCGGCGATTGGCGGGCCGGGCCCCGGACCGGGCCCCGGAACGATCAACGAAGTCGAGCCGAACAACTCGCGTGCCGCCTCGCAGTTGATCTCCACCGACAACACTACCGTGAACGGCACGATCGGCAGCAACAGCGACAATGACTACTATCGATTGACGCTGCCCGCCGGGGCGACGCTGGTCGCGACTCTCACGCCGAATCCGACCTCGGACTACGACCTGTACGTGTACAACAGCAATGGCGCACTGATCGGCCGCAGTGAGCTCGGCACGGGTGCGGTGGACACCGTAACCGTTACGAATACCGGTGGCAGCGCGTTCGTGCGCTACGTCCGGGTGGTTCGCTGGAGTGGTGGAACGGGAGCGACCAACGGCCGCTATACCGTCAACATGAACTGGTGAGAAACCAATGACCGAAGTAGGGCCGGCGTGAGCCGGCCCTTCTTTGTTTGTCGCGGGAGATTTCCGGGCTAGAGTCGCGAGGTGAGCCTCACCTCCGCCTGGGTACGACCGCTGCCGCGACTATTGTGCATCGCGGCCTTGTTGCTGTTTCTGACCTTTGTCTTTTCCTCGCAGTTGTATTTCGCCGGATTCGTGACGCCCTGGTCGCGGGCGTTCGCGCAGGAGGCCATCTACTGGCTGTCATGCGGAGTTCTGGCGATTCCAATACTGTGGATGTGCCGGCGCCTGCATCGAGGCGCGTACGGGTGGGTGAGTTACGCACTGGCGCTGATGCTCGGAGCCATCATCGCCGTGGCGCTGCAACCCGCGGTTGCCTTCAGCATCGGGCGCGGACTGGCGACGTTGCATCTGTGCCAGACAGCCTGCGGGGAAGGGCTGAAATTCGTGCCGCACGACTTCGTTGCGCTGGCGATACGCTCGGCGGGCATCAACCTGGCGGTGTACGCCGGTTTCGTGCTGGCCTGGCATGCAGCTATCTACTATCGCGAGGGGCAGGACCGGCAATTGAAGTCGGTGGAGCTCGAGTCGCTGCTGCATCAGGCCCAACTGCAGGCATTGCGCAACCAGCTCAATCCGCACTTCCTGTTCAATGCGCTGCACTCGATCGCCGAGCTGGTCCACGACAACCCGAAGCTTGCGGAAAAGCTCATCGTTCGCCTCGGCGAGTTGCTCCGACAGGTGCTGCAGTCGGCGACCCTTCCGGAAGTGCCGCTTGCCGATGAGCTCGACTTCATCAGGGGATATATCGACATCGAGCAGATGCGCCTCGGCGATCGCCTGCAGGTCGAGTGGGCCGTGAGCCCGCAGTTGCTGATGGCGCGGGTCCCCAGTCTGATACTGCAACCGTTGGTCGAAAACGCGATTCAGCACGGAATCGCACCCACGTCCAAGGCGGGTGTGCTCACGATCAGCGCGCGTCGCGAGGAACAATCCCTGATCCTGGAAATCCGCGACACCGGACCCGGCATGCCGCAGGCTGCCGAACGGCGCCTCGGCATCGGGCTGACCAATACGAGCGCCCGACTTGCGCGCCTGTACGGCGATCGCCAGAAGCTCGAACTGATCGGCGACGATGGTTTGCTCGTCATCCTGCGGATACCCTTTTCGGAACCATGACACTCTCAACTCTCGTCGTCGATGATGAGCCGCTCGCGCGGCAGCGCCTGCAACGACTGTTGAAAGCCGCTCCCGACGTGCGGCTGCTGCCCGCGTGCGCGGACGGGCGCAGCGCCATCACGGCTATCGAAGGGCGCCGCCCGGACCTGGTGTTCCTCGACGTGCAGATGCCGGAAATCAACGGTTTCGAAGTGCTGGCGGCCGTCGGCGTCAAACACATGCCCGCTGTGATCTTCGTGACTGCCCACGATAGATTCGCGCTGCAGGCATTCGAAGCCCAGGCCCTCGACTATCTATTGAAGCCGTTTGGCGCGGAGCGCGTTCACACTTCGCTTGAGCGAGCCCGCGCGTTCCTCGCGGGCTCGCAGCGCGGGTTCGAGAAGAAACTGACTGGCCTGCTGCGCCACACGTCGGCGGTGCGCGAAAGTCCCTGCGTGCTCGTGAAAAAGCGTGATCGGGTCGTGGTCCTGCGACCGGACGAGATCGATCTCATCGAAGCTTTCGGCGACTACGTGCGTCTGCACGTCGGCACCGAGTCACACCTGCTGCGCGGCACGCTCTCGGAAATGGAACGCACGCTCGAACCGGAAGGCTTTGTTCGCATTCATCGCTCGCGCCTCGTGAACTGGAATCGCGTCCGGGAATTCGTCGCCGATCGCGAGCGTGATCCCGTCGTGGTTCTGAAGAACGGCCTGCGCCTCGTTGCCAGCCTCAGCTGCCTCAAGGATCTGGAAAAGCGCCTCGGCGCACGCGGCTGATCGTACGCCGGAATCTTTCGTCGCACGAAGGTGCGCGCTCATCGTGCCGCGTGTCGGGCTCGTCGCAAACCGCTTTCGTGCGGGTTCGCGAGGAGCGCCCAATGCGCCCCATGAAGACACGAAAACGCTCGACTTATCCGACCGCCATGCTTGCGGCGCTGGCCTCTATTTTCATCCTGACGATCGGCGCCGATGCGCCGGTCAGCGCGGCGCCAACCGATGGCGCCCGCGCAGCGATCGCGGCGCAGTCCAGGACTTTCATGGAGGCCATGGAACGCGGTGATGCTCGCGCGGCCGCCGAGGTATTCACGGTGAACGCGAAACTCATCGTCTCGGATTTCGATCGCGTGGTTGCCGGACGCGCCGCCATCGAGGGTTTCTGGAAGTCGGCGCTCAGCAACGGTGTCAAGGCGCTGCGTCTGACCACGATCGATCTCGACGGGGCGGGGCCAGTGTTCGTCGAGACCGGAACGTACCAGGCACTCGGAGCCGGGAACGCCGATCTCGGACGTGGCCACTACATGTTCGCCTGGAAGAAAGAGAACGGCGTGTGGAGGATTCATCGCGACATCGGCAGTGGGAAACCGGCGCAGACTGGCGCTGCCGTGATGGATCGCGTTGGGTTCCCACGCGACTATCGTTCGGCGCTCAAACTACTCAACGTCGTGGCCGGCGAAAAAGAGCCCTCGGTCATGACGGCG
>DASTTJ010000313.1:0-5888 GCA_035760205.1 Steroidobacteraceae bacterium
TCGGTGCACTTCTACACTTTCTCGGGCAACGACTGGGGCAAGAAAAGCCCGGCCTTCGGCTTCAGCGAGAACGACTGGGCCCGCTCGATGGAGCGCACCTGGAAGACGGACGAAATGATCGCGCGCCATTCGGCGATCCTCGATCGCCACGATCCCATGGGCCAGGTCGGCATTTCGTTCAGCGAATGGGGCGCCTGGTGGGCGAAGGACGAGAAACAGCCTTCAAACCTTTTTCAGGCCAACTCGCTGCGGGACGCGGTGATCGCCGGCCTCTCTCTCAACATTTTTCAGAACCACGCCGCGCGCGTGCGCATGGCCAACATCGCGCAGATGGTGAACGTGCTGCAGTCGCTGATCCTCACCGACAAGGAAAAGATACTGCTCACACCCACCTACCACGTCTTCGATCTGTATCAGGAACACCAGGGAGCCACGCTGCTTCCCACTGACGTGGCGTCGCCTGACTACAGTCGCAATGGCGTGAAGATTCCCCCGCTCAGCGTGAGCGCTTCACGAGCCGCCAATGGCGAGGTGACGCTGTCGCTGGTCAACCTCGACCCACGCCGCGCCGCGGAAATCGAGATCGCGGTCAGCGGTCAGGAAATCCGCACGGGCACGGGCCGAGTGGTAACCGCCGAGTCCATGGATGCGCGACCCGAGTTCGGCAAGGCGGACCCGCTGGTGCCCGCCAAGCTGAAACAGCTGGCGGTGCGTCGCGGCGTGGTGTCATTGGTTGCACCCGCGAAATCGGTGGTCGTCCTCAAACTACAGTAGCGCCTGTTGTCGCAGCCAGGCCGCGGTGCGAAGAAACCCGCCAAACGAATACAAATGAATGCCGTCGAAGAGATCGGGCTTTCGTTGCCGCTCCGCAGCCAGATCGTGCAACAGAGTGTCGGGACTGCGCTCGGACAGCAAGTTGAGCATTGATCTCGGCTGAGAAGACAAGGCGCGAATCGAAGGACCTACGCCACAGTGCCGCGCAAGCCTGAGCAGCCTGCTGATGCCCGCAGGTCCAGGCAGGCCTGCGACGAGGCGCGCCTCGACGCCCGCCAAACGCAGGTCTCTTGCCCAGTGAACGAATGGCGTGGCTTCGAAGAAGAACTGCGTCACCAGCGTGACCTGCATTCCCGCCGCGATGCCGCTGCGGGATTTTTCCAGCTGCGCCTGTCGAATCTCATCGGCGGGCACCACCGGATGGCCTTCCGGATGACCCGCCAGGGAGACGCTTGTGAATCCATATTTCTGCAGCCTGCCACTCAGCAGGATCTCCCGAACCTGGTAGTAAGGGCCCTGCGGCGCGGCATAGTCGCCGGCGATGAGCAGCAGCTCGCGCGCGCCGGCATCACGGCAGGCGCAGAGAACCTCGTCGAGCTGTTGCTCGCTGCGCAGCAATCTCACCGGAAGATGCGGCACCGGACTGAATCCCGCCGCGGCCACTTCAGTGCAGGTCTTGTGCGTTTGCGCCCAGGTCTGCCGGGGCAGATGGCTCACGTAGACCTTCTGGCCGGGCCAGAGACTTTCGCGACCGACTTGAAAGTCGCTGGAGTCCAGGCAGCTCATCTCGATGGAAGCCTCGCGCGCGAGGCTCGCGACGCTCATCGCGGTCCCGTGCGCCACCCGGCGTGATACGAGTCACGCGCGTCACGCGAATAAGGCACAGGCGCCACTTTGACTCGCACCTCGCACTGGCGATGTCGCTCGACAGTGGGCTTCGCGGTTCCCCCGTTCTCTTCTCCCCACACCAGGGTGAGTTCGGTTCCTGTTTCAATTTCCGCATCCACCACGCCCAACGACAAGCCGCAACGTTCGTTGTGGCTGTAGCCCGTGAACATCGAAAGTCCCACGAGCCGGTCACCCCGCTTCACCATGTCGTACGACGACGATGCGTAGTTGGCGATCGGTAGATCGAAAAACTTGCAGGGCATGCTGTCGCGATCCGCAACAGACGCCAGGACCCTGCCCAGGTCCTCGCCATTCCATTCGAACGTCACCTTGCGACGGTGCGGGAGCGCCTTGTTCACACGCTCTTCGAGCGCTTGCCGCCCAATGAACTCATGATCAAATTTCACGAATTGGCCGTAACCGAGTTCGAAGGGGGTCAGGTAGTAGTCCTCGATGTTCGCCGACACAAAGCTGCCCCCCAGCGATCCGGTGGCTTCGTAGCCATTCGCCGGAAGCCAGTCGCGATAAGCGCGCATCTTTTCTCCCGTGTAGACCGCCGGCAGCGGCGATGGAATCCATCCCGATTCGAGCGTATTGCTGGCATACGTGCGCGACCCTACGGCGACGATGCCAAAGTCCTTTCCGGCCTCGAGGATGGCGGCGCGGATCTCGTCGCGCTCATCGTACGGCCCGAAAACCTCCAGGCCCGGCTCACCGGCCATTCCGTGCCGCAATGCGCGGACTTTTCGCCCGGCGATGGTGAGCCACTGGAAATTGAAGAAGCGGATTTCCGGTAACGGCCCACCATGCAACTTCTCCAGCACCTGCGTCGCACGCGGTCCCTGGACCTGGTAGCGGTAATGACGCCGCGTGACCGCGCGGCCATTGGGTTGCGAAGGCGAACGGTCGTCGCGGATCACCTTCACGTCGAAGCCTCCCGTCTCGGCGTGAAACTGCAGCCAGTTCACCGTGGGTGCGCGGCCCACGAACAGCAATTCATCCTTCTCCAGATGGAACAGGATCCCGTCACCGATCACGAATCCATCAGGGTTGACCGGAATCATCTGCTTCGCTTTTCCGGGTGGGAAGTTCGCGAAGCTGTTGATCGTCGTGTGCGAACACAGCTTGAGCGCGTCCGGCCCCCGGAGCGTGATCTCGGCCATGTGGTGCGACTGGTCGAACAACACGGCGCGCTCTCGCCAGGCCAGCTGTTCGTCGCGCCAGTTGCTGAACTCGGTCGGCACTACCGGATACACGTAGGCGCCGAGTTGCGAGTTGCGCAACATGCTCACGGAGTCACCAGCGGTTTGCAGCAGATTCTCGAGCGATGGATGTTTCATGATGTATCTCCGGATAGTTAGCGAAAGACAACCGTGCGATTGCCATTCAGCAGAACGCGATGCTCGGCATGCCACTTCACCGCTCTTGCGAGAACCGCGCATTCGACGTCGCGCCCGGTATTGACGCAGTCGTCCAGGCTCATGGCGTGATCGACGCGCGCGACGTCCTGTTCGATGATGGGTCCTTCATCGAGCTCGGCGGTCACATAGTGCGCCGTCGCGCCCATGAGCTTGACGCCACGGTCGTGGGCCTGATTGTAGGGCCGCGCTCCCTGGAAGCTCGGCAGGAACGAGTGGTGAATGTTGATGGCACGCCCTTCGAACCGCGAGCACAGTTCCCGCGACAAGACCTGCATGTAGCGCGCCAGCACGAGCAGGTCACATCGTTGTTCGTCGAAGATCTCGAGCATCTGCCGTTCCCGTCTGGGCTTGTCGGCGGCGGTCACGGGCAAGTGGTGAAAGGCAATGTCGTGTGCCGCGGCCAGCCGATATAGGTCCCGGTGGTTGGAGACGATGGCCGCGATCTCCACGGGCAGCGCACCGATGCGGTGGCGATACAACAAATCGTTCAGACAATGGCCGAAGCGCGACACCATGATCAGCGCTCGCGGCCTCGCCGCCATGTCGTGGATCTCCCACCACATGCCGAAGCTCTCGCCCAGGGCCCCGAATGCACGCCGGATCTCCGGGATGTCGTCGTGGGTTGAATGGAAGCTGACCCGCATGAAGAAGCGATTCGATTGCCGATCGCCGAACTGGGCGCTCTCGACGATGTTGCAGGCGTGTTCGAACAGAAACGCGGTCACGCCCGCAACGATCCCCATCCGGTCAGGACAAGACAGTCGCAGGACACCGTGCACAGCGATGGCATCGCTCCCCATCGGGCCATCATCGAGGTGTTTGCCGGTATCCGGCAACGCGATATGATTAATTCACTCTATTCGATCTGTGGATGACCCATGGCCGAGCTCGATCTGAACCTGCTGCGAGTCCTGGCGGCCATTGACGACAAGCGCAGCGTCAGTGCTGCGGCGATCAAACTACAGCGCAGCCAGCCCTCGGTCAGTTCGGCCCTGGGCCGCCTGCGGTCGTTCTTCGGTGACCCGCTTTTCGTGCGCAGCGGCAACACGATGCAGCCCACGCCGCGGGCGATGGAGATCATGGGCCCGGTGCGGGACGTCTTGTCCCGCATCGGAATGGAAATTGTCGCCGCGCCGACGTTCGAACCGTCATCCAGTCATCAGCCGCTCGTACTGGCGCTGTCGGATGTCGGCGAAGTGGTATTCCTGCCGGCGATCCTCCGGGAGCTGCGCCGGGTGGCTCCCCGGGCCAGCCTGCGTTCCGTGAGCCTGCCCGCTGAAGATGTCGTCAATGGGCTCGAAGCGGGCACGATCGATCTCGCTCTCGGATATTTCCCTAATCTCACGCGGCACAATTTCTATCAGCAGACTTTGTTCTCGGACACCTTTACCTGCCTCATCCGCGCGGATCATCCGGTCAGGTCGCCGCGGCTGTCGCTCAAACAATTCGCAGGACTCGACCATGCGGTAATCCGGGCAGAGAGCAGGACCGAAGAAGTCATCGAGCGATTTCTGGTGCGCAGGCACATTGACCGGCGTGTCGTCCTGACGACGCCGCATTTCGCCAGTATTCCGCCCATCGTGGAGCAGTCAGACCTGATCGTCACCGTTCCGGAGCCGCTGGCCCGATATTTCTCGTCCGTGTCGGCACGCATCCGGGTGGTCAGGCCGCCCTTCAACCCGCCGCGCATCGACCTGAAACAATCCTGGCACCGGAAGTTTCACCACGAACCCAGGAACCGCTGGTTGCGCGGCCTGGTTTGCGGCCTGTTTCAGAAGTCGTCGCGAAGCCTGGTCAAGCCTGTGGCCGGGAATAAAAACTGAGTGCGAACACCGCAATCAGCGAGACCGCGGCCACGGGGATCATGTATTGCACGACGCCGGTGGCGCTGGTGCCGCCGCCCATCAGCACTCCCGCCAGCAGCGGCCCGATGATCGAACCCACGCGGCCCACGGCGATGCTCGCCCCCGAGCCCGTGCCGCGGATCTGCCGCGGGTAGTACCCCGGCGCGACGCCATACAGCGCGTAGTTGGCGCCCAGCAGGAAGAAACCGACCGCGGCACTCAAGCCAATGACAACTCCATGGCTGCTCGACGCGCCCAGCAGGACCAGTGTCACGATCAGCGCTAGGTATGACAGGCTCAACGGCCAGCGAAAGTGAAACCGGTCCACCAGAACGCCTAACAACAAGGCACCCGCCACACTGCCGAAGTTGAATGCCATCGAGGCCCGTGGCGCCACCGTGACCTCCAGCCCCTTGGCGATGACCAGGGTCGGCAGCCAGTTCAGGAATAGATAGAGGATGAGAAGCGTCGGCAGGAAGGACAGCCAGAGCAGCAGCGTGGGCACACCGCGTCCCTCGCCAAACAAAACGTGGATCACGGGCGTACGCGGCGCGCGATCCGATGCACGCACCAGGGTTTCTGGCATCAGCCAGGCGAGCGCGGGGATCAGCAGAAGGGGCAGCACTCCGCCGAGATAAAACAGTACGCGCCAGTCGAAATCCGGCGGTAGCAATTGTGTCGTGAGGGCCGCCATTCCGCCGCCCACAGGCATGCCGCAGAACATGGTGGCCGCTGTCGATGCCGCCTTGCCCGGCCGGCTGATCTCCGAGGCGATGGCCATCAGATTCGGCAAGGCCGCGCCAAATCCCAGCCCTGCGCAAAATCGCGCCGCCAACAGTGTCTCGTAGCTGCCGGCGAATGCGGTCGCGAGAGTAAAACCACCGAATGCGGCGACTGCGGCGATCAACACTGGCTTGCGCCCGGTCTTGTCCGCCAGCCAGCCGCCGAAGCTGGCGCCGAT
>DASTTJ010000314.1:0-6525 GCA_035760205.1 Steroidobacteraceae bacterium
GGCGGAACTCTACCCTCAGACGCTGCCGGTCGGGATCCGTGAATTCCACAGTAGTAACGGTGACGACCGCTTGGGCCAACCCATCTACCGGGAATTCCAGGCTCTCGACGTTCAGCAGCAACTCGAGCTTCGGATGTGACAAAAAGTATCCGCGCAGAAAATTCTGCAGCTCAGACTTGTCCATGCCGCCCGGGCCCACGTAGTTGGCCGCGACGTGCTCGAGCACGTCGCTGGTGTCGCGCGCTTCGGCGGCCGATTCGATGCTGTCGAACACGGCGCGAACCTGTTCCTCGTCGCTCGACTTCGCGCCGCACGCCGCGAGAAAAATCGTCACCACGAAAATGGGTGACGCGGTCGATGAAAATTTCATGGCCCGTCCTATTGCAGTTGAAGTCAGTTGGCCCTATCGGTCGCGCGCGTTGCGGGGTTGGGAACCGGTCGTGACGTCCAGAAATGGTGCTCCGGACCCAAGTGGAGGTGGACTACTTAGATGAAGAAACAAGTTGCGTCGCATACCAGCGACCCTGGTCCTCGTCTTCATACCGTCAATCAGTATCTCGAAAAGAACTTCCCCGACTTCTTTGCCGAAGCCCGTTTCCACGTTGGAAACGACGACTACTTTCTGTACGCCCGCTTCGGCAAGTACCTCGCCAGCTCCATTGAGCACCGGCGCGTCTCCCGCGACAAGATCTACCGAGGCTTTACCGTCCTCAACAAGATGGCACGCATGTCTGCGCGCGATCCCAAGGTGCGGCACATCCTCGTGAGCGGTCCGCTGGAAGAACTCGTCGATCAGCCCAAGGCCCGCGAACTTGCGCGAAAGCGCCTGTCGCCCGTAGCCCAAGGCTATTTAGAAGGGCTCTGCGAGTAGAGAAAGTCGGCGGGCGCGTGCTCCGCGCCCGCCGGACTCGAATCAGGCCGCGGGCACATCGTCACCGCGCCACAGACCGTTTGTCTTCCACGCATTGAACGCCCAGCGCAGCCAGCGCACGAGAGCGAACGCCATCCAGCTCGCCCACGCGAAGAACAACGCGCGGTAAACCCACATCGGCACCGAGATGACAGTCGGCGCTTCGATGACGCCCTGCGCCTGGTCGGCGAACCACCGCAACTCGCCTCCACCCCCGTAGTTCGTATCGACGATCCCCATGTCCGGCGCCGCCAGCAAACCATTGCGAATGCCGGAGAACACCAGCGTGGCGATCACGAACAGCGTGAACAGCGCGAGGAGCACCTGCACGGCGTTGAAGCGTGCCCGTGGCAACTCCGCGTCCGGCTGCCAGCCCTCGCGCCATTTCATCGCGATGAGCCACACGCCGGTGAACGTGAATACCCACCAGGATTGCGTCGAGAGTCCGAGGCCGAGCAACAACCACTCCGGGAATCGCAACGGTGACCGCGACCATCGTCCGAGCAGCCACGCGATGCCGATGAACACCACGAGTTCTCCCCAGTACAACACCGCAGGCCCAGTGCCCGGTCCCCACACGAACAATGGCCACCGCGACTCCGGCAACCTGATCGCCTGATGAATGTTGCTCGCCGGTGATTGCAGATCGACCGCCGGCGGTTGCGTTCGCGCGCCAACGTCCTGCGACCGCTCCCACTGCACCTGGATATCGTGCGTGCCCGGCGTGAGCGACAGCGGCAATTCGCCTTTCTCGGGGCGCAGTTGCTGCGGCTGGCGGTCGAACAGCACGGAGGTGACGCGCGCATCCGCCGGTAGCTTGATGACATGGCGGCCGCCCTGCGTGCTGCGCGAGGTGAACTGCAGCGTGGTGTTCGAAGAGCGCCGGCCGACCTGAATCGTCTGATTGACCGAATCGATCGCAAGCGTCGTGCCGCTCACCGCCTTGGGACGAGTCACCTTCAACTTCAGCTTCTCTCCGGGGCGCGGTCTGAAGCGGAACACCCAGGTTGTCGCGTTGACGTTTTCCGGCAGCACCGGAGCAAAGCCCTCGAAGGACACATTCCACTGCGGATTGACGATGAAACTCCAGACCTCGCTGCGTGCCGCGTCGACCGGCAAGGAGAGTTCCAGCTCTTCCGCGCGGGACAGTCCTGAGTGCCAGGTGGTCTGACTTTCGCCGGTGGCAAGACCGAGCAGCACCGTCTCGCCATTGCGCACTTCGACGCCGGGCGTAAGCACCGATTCGCCTTTCACCAGCGGCACCTCCACGGATAACGCCGCGCGCTGCGGGGCGATGCGCGACACCTGCGTGTCGATGGTCCAGTCGAGATCGAGATTGAAGACGCGATCCACGCGCAAAAATCCCGGGAATTCGCTGCCCGCCTCGAGCAAGGCGCCTGCCCGCTGCGCCGTGCGTTCGCGCGCGAGCTCGAGGGACCCTGCGACCAGCCGGCCCTCGTTCACGCCGCTGACCGTCCAACCCGATGAGCGCACGTCGATGACGCGCGGCGGCTGCGGAAACACCAGTTGAATCGACTCGGCCGCGGCCAGCCGGCCCGACAGGCGCACGCGGTGCGCACCGGGTGTCAGCGGCACCCACAGCGACGCGTCACGATTGCGCGCGATGGCCACTGACGGGCGCGAGTCGACACTCACCGTGTCGAGCTGCCAGCGATCGCTGGCATGCGGCATCGCAACGGCGATGTTCGCGAGCGCGCTGACCTCGAGGACGACATCGAGCCGTTCGCCATCGACGCTGACATCGGCAGCGGCGATTTCCGCGCAGTGTGGCGCGCAAGGCGGCGCCGCGGTGAGTCGCGCCTTGAGCTCGGTGAGCATCCCGATCCCAGGGTTGGGTGGCGCCTGCGCGTGGGCCGGCGTGATATGCGCGAAGGCGACCAGCAGCAGCACTGCGCCCGCTGCCGTCTCGCGCATGCCGCGCGGCATGGCCGGCAGACGCCAGGTGCCGCCGAAACTCAGGCGCGCCATCCAGAGGAACAGCACCAGCAAGGCCACCGTGCCGATCAGTCGCCAGAAGAACATGACGACGGGCCCGACATAAATGAATCGCACCGTGTCCGTGGCTTCGACCGGGCCGGTCCAGAAGTAGTCGTACGAGTTGAATCCCCACATCGGAATTCCCGGGCCCGCTTGCAGCACCGTGCCCGCAGCGTAGCGCTGGACGACCTGCGCGGAGTTGAGACTGCTCATCGCTTTGCGCTCCGCGGCGGCATCGGCGGCGGGCGCCGCATTCATCTGCGATACGAGAACTTCCTGTGGGACCGGCGGAGGAGGCGGCTCGGCGGCGGGCTGCGGCGCCTGCGAGGGCCGCAGCAGATCGAAGAGGTTCGTGCCGCCGCTCCACTGCGCCTCGAGTCCATACGGATTCTCGATGGACGCCAATTCCGAACTTTCCGCATAACCCTGCGCCACCTGGCGCGGCGCGAGTTGTGGATACAACGCGCAACGGAATTGCATGATGAGGAACGGCAGCAATGCGAGGCCAAGCACGGCGAAGCTCAGTGTTCGAAAACCGCGAGCGAAATTCTGGAAACGGCCTTCGGGGGCAGCGCGCGCCACCGCCAGCGCCGCGAGCAGAACGCCCCAGAGCCAGATGTATGCGGGTGCTTCCTGGTACGTGAGCACGAGCGCGAGCGCGGCGATCGCAGCCGGAATGCGTCCCGCGGTCCAGTACACGAACACCACGACGATGAGCACACCGAAAACGTTCCATAGTCCCCACTGCTCCCACCACGAGGCCGGCGCGGCGTCCGCGCCCAGCACGGCGAGCAGCCGGTGCCCGGGCGGCAGGTGCACGGTGCCTACCACGCGATCGAAGCGGCTGTTCCACCCGGTCGCGGGCATGGTTCCACCGCCGGACTCCTTGCGCGCCACGGTGGTGAGATCGAGCAGCGGCTGACGCAGCTCGACCCCGGCGCGTCCCTGATCACCGGCCGTCACCAGTAGTTGGTCCTGGTCCTGACGAGCGCTGGCCAGCTGAAACGGCGCCTGCATGTCGAGCCGCCAGTCACGACGCATCATGCCATCGAGCTGATCCACGGCCGTGAAGCCGCCATGGTCGAAGTCGAGCCACAGGTTGCGCGTGAGCGAAAGCTGATTGGCGTCGGCGTTGACGAGGCCGCGGCTGCGCTCTTCGACGTCGAGTTTGGCGGCCGCATCCATGCGGAACGCCGGGTAGTGGCGCCATTCGCCAGGTACATTGGCCTGCGCGGGATCGATGCCGTCGGCGCCCTGGGCCGCGGCCACTCGCAGCTGGTCGTTCGACGCGAAGCTCCAGATTTCTTCGCGAGCCCACTTGCCGCCGCTCGCGTCCGGCCGCGTGAAGCTGGTCGCGACGCCCGCGCCGCGAGCCAGCAGCGTGACCTCATGACTGCCCGGACGCACCTGCACACGCAGGCGGCCGTCCCGCTCTAGGCGTGCGGGCACCGAGCCACTGAGACTCACGGGCGTGAAACCTTCGGGCAACACGCGGGCCAGAATCTCCTCGCGCGCGTCACCCGCGACACTGAGACGTATACGCGTGACTAGATAGACAGGGATTTCGTCCTGCACCAGGCGGTAAACCTGCACTTCCATGGCGACGGGCTGCTCGGCGCTGCGCCGCTTGCCGAGCCACACGCCGCCGTCGGGGCGCTCGGGTTGCGCGACGCGTGAACCGTCGACGAACAGGTCGACGATGGCGGTGGAGTCGGGCAGCGGCAGTGATTCGGGGCGGGAACTCCATTCGAAGCGCCCGGAAATCGTATAGCTGCCGGCCGTCAGCCGCAGGTTGGGAATGCCGTTGACCGCGACTACTGCCGCCGGTGCGCCGTTGAGCCGTACTTCCCGCGGCCAGTATTCGGTGTTCCCCGGCAGCTGGACCCAACTGTCCGCGTAGACCTGCCAGCGTTGCGAGAAGGTTCCGGCGCGAGCGTCCACCGACAACGTCAGCCGCTCGGGCCATACGCAGCGGAACAGGCTTGGCGGGATCGGGTGGCTGGGCTGCAGTTGGGTGGTCGCGAACGGGCAGCGACGGAATTCCTCGCCGTACAACACCCAGCCCTGCCATTCGCGCATGCTGGGTGGAATGTTCTCCTGCGCCTGAGAAACGATGGAACAGCAAAACGCGAGCGCGATGAATCCCGCGCGAATCAGCGTAGACATTTGCGATGCCCTCTTCCCCGGGTGGCTTGAGTGTAACAACGGCGCGCGGATCAGATTCGGTCTAACATCCCGGGGGTCCATGGAACGCGCTAACGACATACTCGACTACTGGTTTGGGACCGGCGGCTGGACGCCGGAGCGGCTGGCGGAGCGCACGAAATTCTGGTTCGGTGGTGACGGCGCCGCGGCCACGGCGGCGCGCGACGCCGAAATCCGCGCGCGGCTGGAGCCGCTGCTCGAACGCGCGTCGCGCGGGGAGTTCGCGGGCTGGGCGGCCAGCCCCAAGCGCAGGCTGGCGCTCATCGTCCTGTTCGACCAGGTGCCGCGAAATGCCTGGCGCGGCAGCGCCGCGGCATTTGCGTTCGATCGCGAGGCGCTGGCACTCACCGTCGAGGGCCTGCAGCTGGCCGCCGACGCGGCGCTCGACCCCATCGAGCGCGTGTTCTTCTATCTACCGCTGGAGCACGCCGAATCGCTGGAGGCGCAGGATGCGGCGGTTGCCGCGTTCGACCGGCTGGTCGCCGAAGCACCGTCGGGCCTGCGCGAATACTGCGCGTATACGGGCGGATACGCGCGCAAGCACCGCGACGTCATCGTGCAGTTCGGGCGGTTTCCGCATCGGAATGCGATGCTGAATCGTGAGAGCACGCCCGAGGAACAAGCCTGGCTCGAGGCGCATCCGAACTACTTCGGCTAAATGACTAAATGGGGACATGCCTCATTTCGTTGTAACAATTGAAGACGGGCCCTCAGATGGTGACTGAGCGGGAGATTGTTACAGCGAAATGAGGCATGTCCCCATTTTCATTTTTCAGTCGGCGACGTCGGGCTCGACGAAGCACCAGGCGACTTCGGGAAACTTGGTCTTGATGCGCTTCTCGAGCGCATTCACGGACGCGACTGCGGCGTCGAGCGTGAGTCCTGCGCGCATGCGCACCTTCAGCGCCAGCATCACATCCGGGCCCATTTGCATGGTGATGGCGTTCAGCAACGAGTGGATGTCAGGATCTCCCGACACCTCGGCGCGCAGCGCTTCCTGCAGTTCGTCTTCAGCTGAACGTCCGACGATCAGGCCCTTGATGCGGATGGCGATGAACACCGATACGCATATCAGGACCACGCCGATGATGATCGAGCCCATCGCATCGAACACCGTATTGCCGGTGGCCGCCGCCAGCCCGACGAACACGAAGGCGAAAATGAGGCCTAACAAGGCGGCGAGGTCTTCACCCAGCACCACCACCAGCTCCACGTTGCGCGTGTGCTTCACCCACTGCAGCAGAGGTTTGTGCTTGCGCAGCTTGTTGATTTCGCGCAGACAGCCCAGCGTCGAAACGATCTCGAGCACGATCGACACACCGAGCACCAGCAGCGCCACCCACGCCTTGTTGAGCGGCTCGGGAGCATGCAGTTTGTGCCAGCCTTCATATATCGAGAACAGGCCGCCCATG
>DASTTJ010000315.1:0-5931 GCA_035760205.1 Steroidobacteraceae bacterium
GCTACGTCAGCGTCGACGGCAGCGGCCGGTACGTGCTGAATGCGAACTACGGCGGTGGATACGTCGAAGTGTATTCACTCACAAAAGACGGCTCGCTGGATCAGCAGACTGCTTTCGTGGAACACGTCGGCTCGAGCGTGCATCCCCAGCGCCAGTCAAAGCCGTATGCCCACTGGTTCCGTACCGATCCGACTAACAAGTTCGCATTGGCAGCCGATCTCGGCATTGACCAGGTTGTCGTGTACAAGTTTGACGCGAACACCGGCAAGCTCACGCCAAACGATCCGCCGGGCGCAAAAGTGGCCGGGGGAATGGGCCCGCGGCATCTGGCGTTCCACCCGAACGGCAAGTGGGCGTATGCCATCGCTGAACTCGCCAATGAAGTGATGGCGTTCAAGTGGGATGCGGCCAAAGGCGTGCTCACGCAGTTTCAGTCCGCGAAGACCCTGGCAGAGGGGTTCAAGGAGCCGAGCACTGCCGCGGAGATTGCGGTGCGCGCCGACGGGAAGTTCCTGTATGCGTCGAACCGCGGCGAAGACAGCATGGTGGTGTATGCCATCGACTCGTCGACCGGCGAACTCACGCTGAAGCAGCGCACGCCGTCGCGCGGCAAGGTCCCGCGTTATTTCACGCTCGACCCGTCAAACCAGTGGCTCATCGTCAGCAACCAGGAAAGCGACAACGTAGCGGTGTTCAGTGTGGATGCGAAGACCGGCGAGCTTGCCGCGAAAGGTGAGCCCGTGTTGCTGCCGAAGCCGATGGCGCTCGAGTTCCTGAAATAGCAGCTGCCGTTTACGGCTTCAACCACCGCACGAACCACGCGATACCGGAGTCGATGCTCTCAGGGTTCACGCGATGCGGCGTGTTCTCCTGCACGATGAGCTGCAGCTTGCCGGACGCGTCGGCCGCGTCGGCCGCGTCGTAGTACGGCTTTGCGGTGGCGACTGCCAGGCGGACTCCGGCGATGGGGGTATTGGCATCCGAGTCGGCGTTGATGACCAACAACGGCCGCGGCGCAATTGCCGCGAGCATGGCCGGCCCGTCGAACTTGCCGTCGATACCCGGCACCACGCGCGCGTAGAACTCGCGTACGAAGTCCGCGCTGCCAGCCGGCTTGCCGGCCGCGCTGGCTGCGGCATCGAAGCCGCCTTGAATAGTGGCGATTCGCGCGCGCCACGCGCCGTGGTCCAGCGCCCATTTGAAACTCTGCACGCCGATGTAGGGCACTGCAACCGCGATACGCGGATCCGCGGCGGCGGCCAGGTACGTTTCGATGCCGCCCTTGGAAATGCCGGTGAGGCCGATGCGCGCGGCGTCCACGTCCGGGCGCGTAACGAGATAGTCGATGAGCCGCATGACGTCCCATGCGGTGTCGTAGAAGAATGGATGGCCTTCGCCGGTCTTGAATGCGCGCGTGATAGCTTCGTTGTACTCCGCCGCGCCCGTGCCGGCCTTGGTGCGTTCGCCGTGAAACCGGCCATCGATGGCCACACCGATGAACCCGGCGCGCGCGGCCTTCAGCACGATCGAGGCGACCTGCGCGTTGTCCTTGGTTCCGCCGGTGCCGTGCAGCGCGATGATCACGGGCCGGCGGCCTTTGAACCTGGCGGGGTCGGGCAGCAGTAGATAGCCTGGCACCCGCTCGGTGACATCGGCCGAAAACCAGAGGTGATATTTTTTGAAGCCTTCGACAGACGTCATCTCGGCAAGCTCGGGGTTCAACGCGGCACGCGGCCGGTCGATGACTTGCAGGAACGCTGTGCGGGTGGCTGGCGGTGAACCATCCGCAATCGCCGCGAGGGAAATCTGCAGCGCGAGGATGCCAGCGGCAAGTTGGCGAGAGAGCTTCATGAAACGTCCTTGGGGCGAGGTCAGACCATTTCCGGGTAGAACTCGGACATCATCCGGTCGCGATACGCGACCAGATTGGGCAGTGAGCGCGCCTTCGCGTGCGCGGGGGATTCGAACACGGGCGACAACGCGCCGGCGATGAATGCGAACGCGGTGGCGTCGGCGCCGCAAGGTTCGTTGCCCATCAGGTATTTGTTGTCGCCGAGCACTTGCGCAATTGCCTCAATCGCGCGGTCGGACATCCGCGTCATCTCCGCCTCGTTGTGCCGGCTGATGCCGTGGGCGTGCAGGTTGCGCCGCACGTTGCCACGAACCTTCCACTTGACCAGCGGCCGGATGAACGCGGGCGCACGCTTGAAGAACTTCGCGGGCCCGCGCTCGAAGTTGTCGTCTTTCATCCAACGCCAGTACACGAGCACCCAGTACAGGTGATCTTCGAGCATCTTCTCTATCGCCCAGGCGATGCCGCGCTCGCGCGCCGACAATCCGCGGTCGTAATCGATGGAATATTTCTGCTCGAAGTGCAGCCGCATCAACGTCGAGTCCGCAATGAGGGTTCCGTGGTCGTCGATGTACGGCAGCTTGCCCTTCGGCGCGCGCAGGAATCCTTTGGTATCCGCCTGATACTCGAGCTTCGCCAGCTTGAGCAGCATCTCGCCTTTCATGACGAACGGACTGGGATCGGGGAGTCCGAAGCCTGGGCCGAATGTGTACAGCGTGATCATCCTGGTCAGTCCTCGATTGCAACGAGCTTCATGCGGCCGGAGGCGCCGCTCTTGATGTGCACTTGCGCTTTGCGCAGCCCAAAATGTTTTGCCACCAGCGCGATGACTGCCGCATTCGCCTTCCCATCTACCGGCGGTGCCTTGACGCGCGCCAGCCAGGTGCCGTCTTCCTGCGGTAAGAGCACTTCCTCGCGCGAACCGGGTTTCACTTTCAGTCGTAGTGTTCTCATGCACCCTGCCCGCCGACGCCGCATTATGCTCGATGGAACTCGCGCTGTGACAAATCCGCGGGTCCTGCGAATCATGGGTTTGAAATCATGAATGCCGCCACCGTCATCACCGATGCCTCGCGCCAGCAATTCGCGGCGCTGCTGGAGCAGCACCGGCGCATGGTGTTCAAGGTCGCCAATACCTACGCCCGCGCGACGGACCGCGAAGACCTGGCTCAGGAGATCGCGGCGCAGTTGTGGCGCGCATACCCCGACTACGATGTGAGACGGCCCTTTTCCACGTGGCTATATCGCATTGCGCTCAATGTGGGGATTTCCCACCTGCGCAGCCAGGCCGCCCGCGAGCGCCGGACGGTGCCGCTCGAACTGGATCTGCACGAGGCCGCGCATCCGCCGGCAAGCGAACCGGAAGCGGACGAGGCACCGCGCATGCTCGGTGAATTCATTGCGCAGCTCGACCCGCTCAACCGGGCGCTGCTGTTGCTTTACCTGGACGAACGAAGTTATCGCGAGATCGCCGAGATTCTGGGCATCAGCGAAACCAACGTGTCCACCAAGATCAACCGGCTCAAGGAGCGCGTTCGGCGCTTTGGAGAAACTCATGGAACTCGATGAACTCAAACTGCAGTGGCAGGAGCTGGACCGAAAGCTCGATCGCAGCCTCGCGCTCAACGTTCGCATTCTCACGGAGACACGCACGCGTCGCAGCAAGCTGCGCCTCTTGCCCCTGCTGCTGCTGCAGCCGCTGCAAATCGCTTTCGGCTTTGCGCTGGTCATCTACTTCGCGCACTTCTGGATCGCCAATCTGGATTCCCTGGCCCTGGCCGCGAGCGGCATGGCGCTGCACGCTTTGAGCGTCGGGCTGATCGTGGATGCCGTGGTCCGGATCCTGCTCATCGTGCGCATCAACTACGCCGCGCCTGTGATCACCATACAGCGCTACCTGGCCCTGCTGCGCCGCTGGGAAGTCCGCTCGTTCAATTGGGCCTGGGTGGCGTGCTGGCTCGCCACGCCCGCGATGTTGTTAGTGGGCGTGAAAGCGGTCGCCGGTGTCGATCTTTGGACAGTCTGGCCGGCGGCGGTTATCTGGACCGCCATCGGTGGTGTGGTCGGCGCGGCAGCGTCCATCGCCTTCGGCCGCTGGGCGCGCCGCAGCCGGGGAAGGCTGGGCGCCGCGATGGATCGCTTTTACGTGGGCCACAGCATCGCGCGCGCACAGGCTTCGCTCGATGAAATCGAAGAATTCGCACGGGAGCAGGAGGAGCATCGCTCCTCCGCCCCCGCGACATGAACTCGTCAGGACATCGTCTTGCCGGTTTCCAGCAGGGTCTTGATGTCGCTGAGGATCCAGTCCCATCCACCGCCGCCTTCTTGGCTGAAGTTGCTCTGCGTGGCCGCGGCCATCATCGGCGCACCGGCCGTGTCGTGGGTGATGGTCAGGCGGCAGAAACCGCCTGAAGTCTCCTCGATCTCGAACGAGATGCGCGTGAAGCCTTCCTTCTTGTGATCCTCGTTGAAGAGGAAACGATAGGTCTGAACCAGCTTGAACGGCGGCTTTGCCTCGATGACTTCGCCGTCGACGATGACTTCGGGCAGGCCATACGAACGCATCTGCTCATTGGCGATGCACTTGAATTTGCCACCCGGCTTGAGCTCGTAGTGGCTGACGCCGCGGTAGCCGTACTTCCCGTTCCATTCCGGACTGGTGATCGCATCCCAGATCGCACCCGGCTCCGCCTTGATGTAGATCTGGTGGATGTGGGTCGTCGAATTTGCTTCGGGTCTCAGGCTCGCTTGCGCAATGGGGGGCATCTGGTTTTCTCCAACGTGGTTTTCAGGTCCGCGAGCGCGGAAAGTTCGCGCTCTTTGTATTTGTCGATCCAGCGGTCGTGAATCAGGCGGATCGGAACGGCATTGAGGAAATGCAGCTTCTCGCGGCCTTCGCGCCGCGTGACGATGAGTCCCGCCTCTTCCAGCACCTTGAGGTGCTTCATGACCCCAAAGCGGGTCATTTCGAGTTCCCATTCGAGCTCGCCCAGAGTCTGGCCATCCCGCTTGTGCAGGAGATCGAGCAGGAATCTGCGCGATGAATCCGCCAAAGCCTTGAACACCAGATCTTCGTCGACCATGGCGCGGACTATATGTGACCTTTTGGTCACATGTCAAAGCCAGAGTCTTCGCGCTGGATTTCGCCTTGTTTATTCGAAGGTGAGCACGAATCCGCCACGCGGGCGCATGGTGATTTCGTCCGCGGTCACGCCTTTCTCGAGCGGAAAGGTCTCGCTCTTGAATCCCAGGAAGTCGATGCCGTCGGTGATCATCGCGCCCTGCTTCGTCACGCCTAACCACTTGAGATCGATCTTCACCTTGCGCGGCTGCTGCCGGTCGGCGTTGATGCCAGCCACGTACCAGGTCTTGCCCGAACGGCGCGCCATCACCACGTACTGGCCTGGAAATCCGTCGATGAACTTCACGTCATCCCAGACCGCGGGCACCTTCTTGAGAAAGTTGCGCACGTACACCGGCGCTTTCGCCATACCCTGGGGAATCTCGGCGTAGTGCTGGATGCCCGACGTGAACAGCACCGCGGTGGCCAGCTCGAACGCCGCCGACGTGCGGCGCTCGACGACGTTGTTGATCCGGTCGAGCACCACGGGCGTGAAATCCATGGGGTCGAATACGTTGCGGGTGAACGGCAACATCGCGTTGTGGGTCGGTGACTCTTCCGCATTGCGTTGCTCGAACGTGTTGAATTCCAGGCCGCGCACCGCTTCCATGGTCATGAGATTGGGATACGTGCGTTGCCAGCCGCGCGGCAACGTCGAGCCGTGGAAGTTGGCCGACAGTCCAATCTTTGCGGTGTCTGCGAGGATGTCGTGATAGTACGCAATGGTCGATTGCGCATCGCCTGCGAAGAAGTCGATCTTCACGCCGGCGACGCCAAGGTCCTTGATCTTTTGCAACTCGGCTCGCCGCGTGGCCGGATCGACCATCCGATCGCGTGGCGTCTGCGGCGTGGTGTTCCACTCGCCGGCGGAGTTGTACCAGACAAGGATCTTCACGTTCTTCGGACGTGCGTACTCGACCAGCTCCTTGATTCCGTCGTAGCCGATCTGCCGGTCCCA
>DASTTJ010000316.1:0-2604 GCA_035760205.1 Steroidobacteraceae bacterium
GAAACCGTCGGCCTCGAAGACCGGCTGTTGCACCCGGAGGTGCGCGGCGAGCGCGTTCCCTGGGAAGCGGCCATCACCACCGTCGCCAATGCATTTCGCGACTGCATCCGGAAACATGGGCCCGATTCCGTGGCGTTCTACGTGTCCGGCCAACTGCTGACCGAGGACTACTACGTCGCCAACAAACTCATGAAGGGTTATGTCGGTGCGCCCAATATCGATACCAACTCGAGGCTGTGCATGGCTTCGGCCGTTGCCGGCCACAAGCGCGCGTTTGGCGAGGACGTTGTCCCCGTCACCTACGATGACATCGACCACGCCGATCTCATCGTGCTGGTCGGCTCCAACACCGCCTGGTGCCATCCCATCCTCCTGCAACGCATGGTGGCCGCGCGCGAGCAGCGGCCAAACGTGAAGATCGTCGCGCTGGACCCGCGGCGGACCGCCACCACGCAGCTCGCCGACCTGCACCTGGCTCTGGCGCCCGGAACCGACGTGCACTTGTTCAACGGATTGCTGGTGTGGCTGGCCGAGCACGGGCAGGTGGACCGCGCGTTCGTCGACGCACATACCAATGGTTTGGAAGACGCGCTCACCGCGGCGCGTGCCAGTGGCAGCCTGGCCGATACCGCGCGCGCCTGCGGGATCGCGGTGGATGAGCTGCAACGCTTCTACGAGATGTTCTCCTCGACATCCGCGGTCCTGACGGCGTTCTCGCAGGGCGTGAACCAGAGTTCCTCGGGTACCGACAAGGTCAACGCCATCATCAACTGCCATCTCGCCACCGGGCGAATCGGCAAACCCGGAGCCGGACCGTTCTCGGTTACCGGGCAACCGAACGCGATGGGCGGCCGGGAAGTTGGCGGCTTCGTGAATACGCTGGCCGCGCACGTCGACCTGAACGACGAACCCGGTCGTGCGGCGGTCAAGAGTTTCTGGAACAGCCCGGCGATCGCCAGCAAACAAGGTCCGAAGGCGGTCGAGATGTTCGATCGCATCTACGACGGCAAGATCAAGGCCGTGTGGATCATGGCAACCAACCCGGTGGTCAGCCTGCCGGACGCCGACAAGGTGAAGGCGGCGCTTGCGAATTGCGAGTTCGTCGTCGTTTCCGATGTCATGGGTAACACCGATACCGCCGCGCTGGCGCACGTGTTGCTGCCGGCGCTCGCCTGGGGCGAGAAAGACGGCACGGTGACCAACTCCGACCGGACCATCTCGCGGCAACGCGCCTTCCTGCCGCCGCCCGGTGAAGCGCGTGCCGACTGGCGCGTCCTTTGCGACGTGGCGCGCGCCATGGGGTTCGAAGGTTTCGATTTCGTCTCGCCGCACGAGATCTTTCGCGAACACGCTCGCCTCACCGCGCATCACAATGACGGCCGGCGCGCGTTGAACCTGGGCGCGTGGGTCAACATCACGGCTGTGGAATACAAGAATTGGGAACCTGCAGCCTGGCCGATGGCCGAGTCGCGCGAGTCCGCGCGCGGGCCGATGTTCGCAGACGGGCAGTTCATGCACCCGGACAAAAAGGCGCGATTCATTGCGCTCGCGCCGCGTCTTCCCGAGAACTTGCCCACGCCGGAACATCCGCTGGTGCTCAACACCGGCCGGGTACGCGATCACTGGCACACCATGACGCGCACCGGAAAGTCAGGGCGGCTCTCGGCGCACATCCCCGAGCCGTATGCCGAGATCAACACCGCCGATGCCTTGCGCTTCAAGGTTCGTGCAGGTGAGCTGGCGACGCTGCGCTCCGCCTACGGTTCGATGGTGGTGCGAGTCCGTACGGGCGCGGAGGTTCCCGTCGGGATGGTGTTTGCGCCTATCCACTGGAACGGCGCCTTTGCCTCCGACGCGCGCGTCGGGGCGCTGACGAATCCCGTGGTCGATCCCATCTCCGGCGAACCCGAGCTCAAGCACACACCCGTGTCCATCGAGCACTTCGCCGCCGACTGGCATGGCGTGATGCTCACCCGAACACCGCTGCCCCCGCCCGAAGTGAAGTGGTGGACGCGAGTTCCCGGAGAGCAGTTCCTTCGCTACGAGCTGGCCGGAACTGCGCCCGCGGATTTCGCCACGGAAGCCCGCCGCTTGTTAGGCGTGCCGCCGGACGCTGGCGCATCGCCTGCCGTGGACTGGATCGAATACTGCGACCCCGCTGGCCGCGTGTATCGCGGTGCCTGGCTGGTGAACGACCGCCTGGAAGCCTGTATTTACATCGATCGGCGGCCTGCGCTGCCAGAGCGTGCGTGGCTGGCGGAGCTCTTTTCGGAGCCCAAGCTCGACGAACCCATGCGTGACAGCCTGCTCGCCGGCCATGCGCTCGAAGGCTCGGACCGGGGTGCGCTGGTGTGCTCGTGTTTCGGCGTCGGCGCCAATCCCATCGCGGCCTGCGCGCGCGAGCTCGGCGCGGCCGCAACCCCCGCGGAAATCGGCAAACGCCTGAAGTGCGGCACCAACTGTGGTTCGTGCGTGGCGGAGATCCAGGTGATCATTGGCGAGGTGGCCAAGAAAACTGCCTGACCCACGCCGCCGCTCAGAAGATGTTGGCGTGCCCCGGAAACTCGGCGCGCAGGATGGCCTTCTGCATCGCGAGGTATTCGT
>DASTTJ010000317.1:0-2785 GCA_035760205.1 Steroidobacteraceae bacterium
ACGCACTGCGCGATCTCGGCATACGCGTGTCGGTGGATGACTTCGGCACCGGCTATTCGAGCCTGGCGTACCTGCGCAACCTGCCCATCGATTACCTCAAGATCGATCGCACCTTCGTGCGCGACATGAACGTGGATCGCAACGATGCGGCGATCGTGCGCGCCATCATCAGCATGGCGCAGAGCCTGCACCTCGGGACAGTGGCCGAGGGAATCGAGACCCGCGAGCACGCCTCGCAGTTGCTGGCGCTCGGCTGTTCGACCGGCCAGGGATATTTCTTCGCGAAGCCCATGCCGGCCCACGAAACGAATGAGCTGTTGCGCACGATGCGCGGCTCGGCGCCGATCACCACGAATCCGACTCTGGAAATCGTCAGGGTTTCGTAGTTGCCGGGGGCTCGCCCCACGAGCGCCCTGGAAAATCCTTCTCGAACTGCTGCAGGCGGAGAAGCACGAGACTTGCGTCGTCGATGCCGTAACGCTGCGCGGTCTTGTAGCTCGCCACCGGGTCGCTGGGCCGGCTCTTTCCCGATTTCCAGTCGTAGCCAACGGCGTAGTTCAGGTTTGCCCGAGTTTCGTACAGGTCAGCCACGATTGCGTCGCGCGCCGCAACAAACTTCGTGCGCTCGCGGAGTTGATAAAAGATGGCGAGGTCAATCGCCTCGGTGGTACGTGGTCGACCGGATTCATCCAGCGGCATCGAGACTGGCAAGAGTGGCCTTGGTCCCGTGCCGAAATCGAGACCGATGACGCTGTGCTTCTCCAGCCACTTGGGATCTTTCGCCAGCGCTATCTTCGCTTCCAGAATCTTCACGTGAAGCCATTCAGTTCCGAAATGCTCTTTCGGGTCGCGCTGCACTCCGGTGCGAATCCAGCCCAGAGCTTCTTCGTTCTGGCCGGATAACTCGAGCGCGGTTCCCAGATTGGCGGCCACTATCGCTTTGCCAGGGTAGGATTTTTCGACTTGCCGCAGCAGCGTTAGCGCCTCCGAATAACGTCCCGTGATCAGGCGCGCCACCGCGCGATCATTGCTGTTCTCGAGCGTGGGCTTCTTCTGGTGCTTGGCGTCGAGGTCCGCGATGACGCCAGCGACTGCCGCCGCGTCGCCCTCTGCCAAATGGATGCGCAGTCGCATGTCGAAGGTGTTGATGCACGCGAATAGCGGCTGCGCAACAACACATGCCGCCAGACTGCACAGAGCGACCCGAAGGCTGCGCATATCAGTTCTTTCCCGGCACCCAGAAGTCTTTCCAGCCGAGGCCAGCTTCCTTGATGGCCACAAGCCGGCGCTTCAACTGGGCTTCGTCGAAACTGGTAGCGCCTCCTGAGCTGAAGGCCACGCGATAGCCCCGGGCCTTGAGGCTCTTCAGTAGTTCGACGTCGGGGCCGCGATCGCGATCGACCAGCACGGCGACGGAACTGGCCATCTGCGGCAGCTCCTGAATGCGCAGGGCCAGCACACCGTAGCGGCGTGCCTGCCGGTCGAACTCTTCGCTCGAACCACCCTCCGGCGCTGACAGACCGAGATCGATCAACGGAATGTTATCGTTTGAAGCCTGCGTGATGAGCTGGTCGAGTTCGCGGTCGGCAATCGGCACCAGACCCGCGGGAGGCGCGGCGTCATTGGGCAGAACGCGCACCTTCATGTTTCTGTACTTCACCACGCTGCCGGGATCGTGCGCCTGAAGCGCGAACGTGCCCGAGCCCAGCACCCGTCCATTCTTGTCCGGCGGCCGGAACGGCGTGGGGGCTTCCGCGTATTCGCAGATCAGCTGGTCGTCGATGAAAGTCTGGATGGTCTTGCCGGCGACGCGGATGCGGTAGTTGAACCAGACGTTGTCCGGGACCGGCGCCTGCCAAATGTTACGCACGGCGTAAACACTGCCGGTCATCTTGTGTTCGATGTAGCCGTTCGTCGTCGCGGCGGGCGGATTGGAATTGATGACCTGCAGTTCGTAGCCGGCCTCGGGCCAACCCGGCCCCTGCATTTTGGTATGCACGTAGATGCCGCTGTTGGCGCCGGGTGAAGTCATCACCTCGGCGGAGAACTCGAAGTTCCTGAAGTCGTGTTTTCCGACTTTACCCATGTAAAACAGATGCGAGCGTTCGCCGCGAGATACAAAAGCGCCGTCTTCGACGACCCAGGATTCAGGCCGCTCCGCGGTCTTCCATCCAGCGAGGGTCTTGCCGTCCTGCAGCGGTACCCATTCCTGCGCCGAAGCCACGGATTCCGCGCACAGCGCCGCCACCGCGAAGACCAATCCCGCGAATCGCTTCATGGCCCAACCCCCTGGTCATCCTTATCTTCTCGTCGCGTCAGCTAACTAGACGTAGCGGACGTCCATCACTTCGTAACTGTGTTTGCCGCCCGGGGCGACTACGTCGACCACGTCACCCACGCTCTTGCCAACGATGGCGCGCGCGATCGGCGAGGTGATGGAGATGCGGCCGGTTTTGATGTCGGCTTCGTCTTCACCGACGATCTGGTAGGAGATGCGCTTGCCATCGTCCTGTTCTTCGAGATCGACGGTGGCGCCGAAGATCACTTTGCCGGTGTTGGTGAGCGCCGCAGTATCGATGATTTCGGCGGTCGACAGCTTGGCTTCGATCTCGCCGATGCGTCCCTCGATGAAACCCTGCTGCTCGCGCGCGGCGTGATACTCCGCGTTTTCGGAGAGATCGCCATGACTGCGCGCCTCGGCGATCGCCTTGATGACGCGCGGGCGATCCTCGCCCTTCAGTCGCTTCAGCTCATTGCGCAGCGCCTCGGCGCCTCGCAGCGTCAT
>DASTTJ010000318.1:0-2389 GCA_035760205.1 Steroidobacteraceae bacterium
GGGCCAATTTTGGACAGAAAGAGCGTTCTTCCGGCGCACATTTGCCGGAAGCCGTGCTAACTATTCGCCAGATTCCACATCAGCGCATCTTTGCGCTGGTCTCACCGTCCTACGCCCCCAGTGCGCGTTGAACTACGCGCAACCGTCGAGCTCGCGCGTTGATTGAGTACGTTCTGCTCAATCGAAAGGCGACGCAATGAAATCCTATCTCCGCAACCACCTGGCTGCTGCATTCCTTCTCATGCCGGTGGCTGCAACCATCATGGCGCTGCCGCTCGCAGCACAGGCCCAGCCCGCGGCTTCGCCCGAAGTCGAGTCCATGGATGTGACGTCCGATGGCGGCCTGCGTCCCGGCTCGCAACTCAAATTCAAGGTCGAGGGCACACCGCGCGGTCAAGCCAGCATTCGCATCCGCGGTGTCGAGCGCAACATCCCTTTGCGTGAAGTCTCCCGCGGCGTTTACGTCGGCCGCTACACCATCGGCCGCAAGGATCGTCTCAACGAAGCCAGCGCCATCCGCGCGACGATCCGTTCGCGCAACCGCACGGCTGTGGCCTCCTACACCTTCCCTGCAGACATCGTCGGCGCCCAAGTTGGCATCCGCCCGCCCATCGCGGCCGTGCCTACGCCGCCGGTGGCCGTGGCCCCGCTCAAGATCGAGCGCTTCAGTGTCGCGCCCATCGACAAGATCGAGCCGGGTGCTGAACTGAGGTTTTCACTGGCGGGCGTTCCCGGCGCCAACGTCGACTTCGACATTCCCGGCGTGGCGCGGAACGTGCCGATGCGCGAAGTGCGTCCCGGCGTCTATGAGGGCAGCTACACCATCAAACGCCTGGACAACCTGGCGCCGTCGCGGCCGATCGTCGCAACCATGCGCGTCGGCGACCGCGCCATCACGCAGGCGCTGACCCAGCCCCTCATCGCTGATGCGCGCCCGCCTGTTATTCGCCACTTGTCGCCGCGCGAGGGCGAGGCAGTCCTGGGCCGTGGCGCCACCGTATCCGGCACCTTCGACGATGCCGGCGGCTTGGGCGTTGACCCGAAGACCGTGCGTATCCGACTGTCGGGCCGTGATGTCACCGCGCAAAGCCAGATCACGCCGCAACACTTCACCTACCGCGCAGATCTGCCGGCGGGTCGGCACACAGTGGACGTGGCCGCCAGTGACTTGGCCGGCAACGCAGTGCGCCGGTCGTGGAGCTTTGACGTCGCCGCGTCAGTCGCCGCGATTCCAGTCACGGTCCCCCTGCAAGTCACCAGTCACGCCAACAACGCGCAGGTCGGAGGTGGCGCCACGGTCGTGCAGGGCCGCACCGCGCCGGGCGCCTTCGTGGATATCAAGGTCAATGCCATCGCTTCGGTGGTGGGCATGTTTGGAGTGAACCAGCAGGTGAGCACGCAGCGGGTGCAGGCTGACGGCAACGGCAACTTCTCGTTCAGCTTCACGCCGCAATTGCCCTTGCCCGGAACCCGCTACGAAGTGACGATGGTGTCGACGCGAGGCGACGTGCGCGCGGAGTCCACGCTCGTGCTGTTCCAGCGCCAGGGATGAGGCGAATGGCTAGCAGGCCGAAATGCCTGCTCAGAAACAAGAACGCCCACACAAGAACGCCCACTCGAGAGTGGGCGTTTTGCTGGCACAAGGCCAGCCATTGGCCGCGTAGAGAGAAAGAAGCGCCGAGATCCACGGCCGCGTGCTCTCTTAGTCGAAAGAACCAGCGCCGTAAATTGGCGGCACGGTTGCAAATCAAACTTACGTGCAGCAGCGCTCACTCTTTGAATTATTTTTTTAAGAATCACCGCCAACGCGTTCCACTCTTTATCTGAATGCGACTGGAAGGTGACGAATGAATTCCCATCAACGGTGTTTCGCAGGTGCCTGCTCGCACCTGAAGCTCGTGGGTTGGCTGCTTGCACCCGCATTGGCGCTCGTATTTAGCGTCAACGCTGCGGCCCAAACTTATCAGGCTGTTGAACTTTCGACCCTAGCGCAGGGCAATGCAGCCATTGTCCGCGGCCCCAATGGTGCCGGCGTGGGCGTCGGCGGCGGCCACGTGGTCGACGCGAGAAGCGCGAGCGGACCGCGACACGGCCTCTTGTTCGAACGCGGGGCCACGCTGCAAATAACCGGTCTGCCAGGTAGCGACGACACGGTTGTCTTCGGGATCAACGATGTCGGAGGCTTGGCAGGCAGCTCGAACACAGCCACTGCGGTGCGCGGATTTGTCGGCGCCGCGGCGGGTGCGACCAGGGAACTGCCGCCCCTCAGCGGTGACACCGCCAGCGCGGCATTCGCATTGAACAACCTGGGCCAGGCCGTTGGCTTCTCCAGCGGGGCCAGTGGCCAGCGCGCGGTCAAGTGGGACGCCAGCGGCGTGCCCACGGCGTT
>DASTTJ010000319.1:0-6118 GCA_035760205.1 Steroidobacteraceae bacterium
ATGCCGGGCGCGGGAATCATGGGTGCGACCAGCGCGGTGATGGCCACGGCGAGAATGATGCGTGAGCGCGGCGGCACAAATCGCGCGCCGAACACCGGCGCCACCATCAGGCACGCGCCGATGCGCGCAAAGGGGAAGAACCCCTGCGCGACCCAGCCTTCGAGCTGACCTAAGGTGAGCGCGATACTCATCAGCCCACCATTCCGGGAATGCTTTCGATGAGGCCGCGCGAGTATTCGATGAGCGTGCGGATCATCCATGGTCCGGTGATGGCGAGTACCGCGGCCATGGCCAGCAGCTTCGGAATGAACGACAGCGTCATCTCGTTGATCGAGGTGGCCGCCTGGAAGATGCCGACGATGAGACCCACGGCCAGCGCCGTGAGCAGCAGCGGCGCCGAAAGCATGAGTGTCACTTCGAGCGCCTGCCGGCCTATTGTCACCACCTGTTCGGGAGTCATCGGAAAGCTCTCATATTCTTAAGAAGGGCTTACCTGAAGAAACTCTGGGCGAGCGTGCCCATGACCAGCGCCCAGCCATCTATCAACACGAACAACATGATCTTGAACGGCAGTGAGATCAGCACGGGCGAGAGCATCATCATGCCCATGGACATGAGAACGCTGGCCACCACCAGATCGATGATCACGAAAGGTATGAACAGCAGGAAGCCGATCTGGAATGCGGTCTTCAGTTCGCTGGTGACGAACGCCGGCACCAGGATGCTGAGTGGGACGTCGGCCGGCTTGGCGAAGCCCTTGCCGCCGGAAATGCGCACGAAGGTGGCGATGTCGGTCTCGCGCGTCTGCTCCAGCATGAAGCCCTTGAGCGGAACGATGGCGCGCTCGAGCGCGACCGTGGTTTCGATGGTGCCGGCTAGATAGGGCTGAGCCGCTTCGGTGTTCACCCTCTCGATCACCGGCGCCATTACGAAGAACGTGAGGAACAGCGCGAGACCCACGAGCACCTGGTTAGGCGGGGTCTGACCGGCGCCGATGGCCTGCCGGAGAATTGCCAGGACGATCACGATGCGCGTGAACGCCGTCATCATCAGCATGATGGCGGGCAGCAGCGAGAGCACCGTCATCAGGATCAGGACCTGAAGTGTCAGCGAATAGGTCTGGCCGCCACCGGTGGCGGTGGTGACCGTGACCGCGGGAAGCCCCGTGCCGACGGTCTCGGCGGCGGACGCCAGCAGCGGCGCCAGTGACACGCCTAACAAGCTCAGTGCTCGAAGCAACTTCCTCATCTACCCAGGCTCCGCATCAGCAGGGATTTGAAGGTCGGCGGGCCAGGTCCAGCGGCCGGTGGCACGGACGGCGCTTCGGACAGAGATTGGGTGATTGCGCCTTCGGGGAAGACGTGCAGCGTGCGCACATTGCCCGAGGCGACACCGATGAGGATGTCGGTGGTGCCCACACGAACCAGCACACAGCGCTCTTTCGGGCCGACGGCGCGCTCGCTCAACACCTGGATGCGATCGTGACCGGTCATGCCGAAGCCACGCATCCGTTTCATGAGCCACGCCAGGCCGGCGATGAGCGCGACGATGACAAGCAGCGCGAGCGTCACCTCGACGAGACCACCACCTGAAGTGGGGGCGGTGCTCGCGGCAGGCGCGGCAAACAGGGGTGCGTCCACGTGGGGGAACCTTGCCGGGAGCGGGCTATTTGAGTTTGCGGATGCGTTCGGCGGGGCTGACCACATCCGTGATGCGGATGCCGAACTTCTCGTTGACGACCACGACTTCGCCGTGCGCCACCAGCGTGCCGTTGACGAACACATCGAGTGGCTCACCCGCGGCGCGATCCAGTTCCACCACCGAGCCCTGATTGAGCTGCAGCAGGTTGCGGATCGGGATTCGCGTGCGCCCCACTTCCATCGAAAGGGTGACGGGCACGTCGAGGATCACCTCGAGATTCACGTCCTGGCTTTCGCCGTCGGCGACTGCCGCCTCACTCTTCGCATTCATTGTTTCAAGTCCTCGAGTTGTTTTGATGGCGCCGGTATTTCTGTTCGTAGCGGACGCACTGCTGGCCGCGCGATACGCCGTACGCGCCCTTGAACAGCGGCACGCCTTCCGCCAGCACCGTGGCCTTGCCCGCGAAGTCGCAGGGCAACACGTCACCGGGTTTGAGATCCACGAGCTTCTGCAGCGAGACGCTGCCATTGCCCAGCAGCGTCGTCAGCTCCACTTCCGCATCCTGCAGGCCGTCCTTGAGCATCGTGAGCCAGCGATCGTCCTGTTCGGCACGATCGCTCTGCACGCCGGAGTCGAGCACTTCGCGCAGGGGCTCGATCATCGAGTACGGCATCACCACGTGCAGCGAGCCGCCGCCGCCGTCGAGATCGATCTGGAACGGGCACACCACCACGACTTCAGACGGGGTGACGATGCCGGCAAAATTGGGATTGATTTCCGAGTTCACGTACTCGACGTCGATCTTCGCGATCGGCTGCCAGGCTTCTTTCATATCCGCGAACGCACTGCGCAGGAACATGTGCACCACGCGCATTTCGGTGGCCGTGAATTCGCGGCCTTCGATCTTCGCCTGACGGCCCACGCCCCCGAAAAAGTTGTCGACCATCGCGAACACGAGCTTCGGGTCGATGACGAACAGGCCCGTGCCGCGCAGCGGATTGATCTTCACGAGATTGAGATTTACGGGAAGGCTGAGCGAGTGGGTGTACTCGCTGAACTTCTTCATCGAAACCTGTCCGACGGCGATTTCGACCGTGCGTCGCAGCAGGTTGTAGATGCTCACGCGCAACTGGCGCGCGAGGCGCTCGTTGACCATCTCGAGCGTCGGCATGCGGCCGCGCACGATGCGCATTTCGCGGCTGAAGTCGTACTGGCGGGCTTCGCCCGGAGGCGCGGCGGGATCGGTGCTGACGGCGCCCTGGTCGACGCCATTGAGCAGCGCGTCGATTTCATCCTGGTTGAGAACTTCCTGACCGGCCATGTGCGCGCCCTACTGCATCACGAATGAAGTGAAGTAGAGCGCTTCAACCTTGACGGACGAGCCGCCCGATTCCTGGACGACCGTCCGGACGCTTTCGAGACAGCGCTGGCGCAGCGCTTCCTTGCCTTCGATCTTGGAAACGCTGTCGTAGTTCTGACCGCCCAAGATCAGGAGCAGGTCGTTGCGGATGCGCGGATCGTTGTCCTTGATGATCTTTTCGATCTCGAGGTCGCGCGTCATGATGCCGATAGTGATCTGCAGGAAGCGCACCGAGGATTCGGCTTCGAAGTTCACGACGAACGGCGGATCCAGCGTGACGTAGCGCGCCGGCAGCAGTTGTTCTTTCTTCGCCGTTTCCTTCTTCTTCGGATCGTCCTTGCCGCCGAGTAGATTGAACGCGGCGAAGCCGCCGCCGAGCACCAGCAACAGAACCAGACCGATGATCAGGCCCTTCTTGCCACCCTTGGCAGGTGCGGCTTCGGCGCCTTCTTCGAGGTTCTCGTGGGTTGCGGCGGGTTGAGCCATGACGGGTCCTTACGCGGAATGTGGTTGCGACTGCATTGCATCGTGCAACGCGCGTGCCACGTCCGAAGCGTGAGCACCGTCACGCTATCGCGGGAGTCAGTGACGGTTTTTTGGCAGAGCGCGAGCAGCGCTACGCGTGCCGCAAATCACGCGTACAGATCGAGCAGTCCCGAAATGTGGATTTGCTGCGCAGTCACGCTCGGGGATTCCCCGAGTGCATCGACGCGCGGTGTGCCGGCGGATTCCTGTCGCGTCTGACGGGCGAAGCCGTGCGAGACGCTGCTATCCATCAGATTGAAACCCTGTGCCGCAAGCATTTCCCGCAGGCGCGGGATCGACGCTTCCAGCAGCGCGCGAGTCTCGGCATTCGCCGCGCCGAAATGCACGGTGGCCTGATTGTCGCGCACCGAGACATTGACCTCGAGCGGCCCCAGGTCGACCGGCGTCAACTGCAACGACGCGGAGGATTCTCCGGTGCGCACCATCGACGCCAGTCGGTTGCCGAGTTCGTCGGCCCAGCGCGGATCGCGCACGTGGTTGGTCATGGATGCGGCTTCGACCCGCTCCGCGCCCTGGCGCGTGGATTGCGCGAACAGATCGGCGGGGCCGTTCAGGTAACTCCACGTCGTCGTGTCGGCGGTTGCTGCTGCCGGACCTATGCCGAATGTTGCGACCGGCGCATCGCCAGTCTCGCTTTCGGCGGCACCGGACATGAATGCCTGCGCGAGAGCGTCGGTGGTATCGGGCGCGCCCGCCAGCGGCGCAGCGCCTGCGGCGGCATGCCCTGCGTTGTCGGGAGCGGTTCCGGAGGCGGCCGTGACCGCTGCCGAGACGGCCAACGGCACCTTCGGTGCCGGCATCAGCGCCGCGAGGAACCATGGTGTTTCATCCCCCGGCTCCATGCCTTCGTCGGCGGATTCTTCCGTTGCGTCGTCAAGCGTGTCCGCCAGCAGTTGCGCGCCTTCCAGAGCACCGGCCAACTGTGCGTGCGCCGCGGCAGCGGTGTCCGCATCGGCCAGCGACTGCAGCGCCAGCAAAGCATCGAAGGCGCCCGTGTCGCCCGTCTCACCTGCGGCGCCCGCGGGCGCGGCGCTCGTGGCGTCGGTGGATTGCAGCGCAACGTTCGGAATCATGACTTGCCCTCTCGATTCAGGAAGCGCTGCTGTTGCGACAACTCATCGCTGTCGCGCTGATCACGGCGGCTTTCTTCGCGCGACTCTTCGGCCTGCCAGCGTTCGGCCAGCGTGTCGACCACGTGCGCACGTTTGGCGGTTTCGCGCCACACCAGTATCGCGGCCTGGTGCGCGGCGCGAGCCTGCTCGACGACCTGGCGTTGCTGTTCCAGCGCGTCGCCGAGGCGCGCCAGGAAAGCCTGAAAATCACGGCCCGCGGACACGCTGAGGCCCGCACCCGCGCGCGCCGAGAATCCGTCTTCGTATTCCTTGCGGTAACGCTCGAGCGCGGCGAGCTTCTCTTCCATTTCCACCATCTGGCGCTCGGCTTGCGCGACCCGGTCGGCATGCTCTCGCTCGGTGTGTGCGGTGGCCTGCTTGACCACACCCATTCTCTCGGATCGCGTCATGGGACCGCCTTACGCGGCGGCAGCGGCGGTGCCGAGGCAAACAACTGCGCGAGCGCCTGCACGGCCTCACGCTGCCCGACACGTTCTTCGATCGGCTGCATGAGAAATTTCTGCATCGCCGGCCACAGATCGATGGCCGTGTCGATGCGGGCATCGCTGCCCCGCTGATACGCGCCGATCGAAATGAGATCGCGATGCTGCTGGTAGATGGCCAGGTTCTGGCGGAAGCGGCGTGCGAGTTCGGCGTGTTCCGGGGTCACGATTTCGTGCATCACGCGGCTCACGGAGGCTTCGATGTCGATGGCGGGATACTGCCCGGCTTCGGCGATGCGTCTGGATAACACCACGTGCCCGTCGAGAATGGCGCGGGCCGCGTCGGCGATGGGATCCTGCTGATCGTCGCCTTCGGTCAGCACGGTGTAGAAAGCGGTGATCGAGCCCCGGCCGGTGGAGCCATTGCCGGCGCGCTCCACCAGCGCGGGAAGCCGCGCGAAAACGGAGGGCGGATAACCCCGCGTGGCCGGCGCTTCGCCGATGGCCAATCCGATTTCTCGTTGTGCCTGGGCAAATCTCGTCAACGAATCCATGATCAAAAGCACCGACAAGCCGCGCTCGCGGAAGTATTCGGCGATGGACGTGGCCAGCCACGCGCCATGCAGGCGAATCAGCGGCGGATTGTCGGCGGGTGACGCAACGACGACGGATCGCCTGCGGCCTTCGGGCCCGAGGATTCGATCGACGAATTCCTTCACTTCGCGGCCACGTTCACCGATGAGGCCTACGACAATCACGTCGGCCGAGGTGTAGCGCGCCATCATGCCGAGCAGCACGCTCTTGCCGATGCCGCTGCCCGCGAAAAGGCCCATGCGCTGGCCGCGCCCGACGGTGAGGAGGCCGTTGATCGCGCGCACGCCGACGTCGAGCACCTGGGAGATCGGAGCGCGCTCGAGCGGATTGAGCGGACGATTGTGGAGCGAGACGCTGCGCTCGCCGCGCAGCGGGCCGAGCCGGTCGAGCGGCTTGCCGTTGCTGTCGAGCACGCGCCCGAG
>DASTTJ010000320.1:0-6017 GCA_035760205.1 Steroidobacteraceae bacterium
GGCACGTTGGAGCCGCACACCGAACAGAAACTGCGCTTGCCCTGCGGCGAAGACTGCCAGGTGCCTATCTCTTCGGTACCTTCACGCCAGTGAAAAGTGGCAAGCGGACCGGCCACAACCGTGGCGAACAGCGTCCCGTGATGTTTGCGGCACAACATGCAGTGGCAGTAGTGCATGGTGGTCAGCGGCGCGTCGTATGACCAATGCACCGCGCCACACAAACATCGGCCTTCGATGCGTGCCGAGTAGGTTTCTTTCGGGATGACCCACGTATCCGTGTGCATCGTTAAATATGTGTCAGCGCCTGCTCCAGGTCGGCGATCAAATCGTCGGCGTTCTCGATGCCGACGGAAATACGTATCAATGCGTCGGTGACACCCATGCGGTCGCGCGTTTCCTTGGGCACTCCGGAGTGAGTGGTGGACGCCGGATGCGAAATCAGCGTTTCCGTGCCCCCCAAGCTCACGGCAAGTTTCATGACCTGCAGTGCATCCAGCATGCGGAAGGCCTCTGCCTCGCCGCCGCGAATGGAAAACGCGAATGTGGAGCCGGGGCTCAGGCACTGCCGCGCGAATACTTCCGCACGTGGATCCCCGCCCTTGAGATGCCCCAGGTAGTTGACGCTCGCCACCTTGGGATGCTGGGCGAGATAGCCGGCCACGCGGCCGGCGTTGTCCGCGGACGCGCGCATGCGCAGCGCCAGGGTTTCCATGGACCGCATGATCATCCAGGAGGTGTTCGGATCGAGCTGCGTGCCCAAACTACTGCGAAGCGCGCGCACCGGCGCCACCATCGCCTTCGGGCCGATGACGCCGCCGGCCACGAGATCCGAATGGCCACCCACATATTTCGTCAGCGAATACATGACGAGATCGGCGCCATGTTCCAGCGGCTTCTGGAACACCGGCCCCAGAAAGGTGTTGTCCACGGCCACCGGCGGACGGAACCCGCCCTGCTGGCCTGCAATCCACTCCGACGCCTCGCGCCAGAGTTTAAGGTCCACCAGGCTGTTGGTGGGGTTGGCCGGCGTCTCGGTGACTAACAACCCGACCTTGCCGCCCCTGGCCTTTGCCTTTTCTACCGCCGCCTTCGCCCCGCCCATGACCGCTTCGCGGTTGATGGCATCCGGTACGCGCAGCGCGCCGATGCCGAAGGCCGGCATGGTCTTGTCGATGAGCGTTTCCGTGCCGCCGTAGAGGGGCTCGCTCATGAGCAGCATGTCATTGGGTTTGAGGTAGGCCCACAGCGTGGTGGAAATCGCCGACATTCCGCTGGAGAAAACACAGGCCGCTTCGCCGCCTTCCCATAAAGCCAGCCGGTCTTCCAGCACCTCGAGATTGGGATTGTTGAAGCGCGAGTACACCAGGCCCGCGGCCTGGCCCGGGGGCGGCTGGCGCCGGCCGGAGGTGTAGTCGAAGAAATCCTTGCCATCCTGCGCGTTGCGGAACACGAACGTGGAGGTGAGAAAGATGGGTGGCTTCAACGATCCTTCGGAGAGTTTCGGATCGTAGCCATAACCCATCATCTGGGTTTCAGGCTGCAACACTCGATTGCCAAGCTTGCGCTTGTGGTAACTGTCAGCGCTCATGAGCGCTCTCCTTTGCGAAGCATTCTTTATAGAACGATATACCCGGATCCTATCTCGATAACCTCGCCGCCAACGAATACTTCGTTGTCGGAATTCACTTCCAGTTGGAGAGTGGACGGCCGACCGATGAGTTCGCCCTGGCTCACTTCGAAGTTGAGCGGTGGCCGCCGGCCCATGGCGACAAACCAACCCCCAAGATTGGCGCAGGCTGAGCCCGTGGCCGGATCTTCAAGAATTGCGCCGTTGTCCGGAAAAAAGAACCGGCTGAGGATCTTCTTCGCGCCCACCGAAGCAAATACATAGGCTTGTCCCGCGCCATCGACGCTTTTGAGCCGCTCGAACAATTCTGCTTTGGGCCGTACGCGCCGCACCGCCGCCTCGCTGGTGAGCGGGATGATGAGTTGCTCGCGGCCCGCCTTCATCCACAACGGCTGAAAGCCGATGTCCGACGGCTCGAGGCCTAACAACCTCGACAATTCCGCAGGCTGAATCTCCACGAGGCGCGATGATGAGGCCGCGGCGCGCAGCGTCCAGTGATCGCCATTCGACGTGACCGGAATGATGCCGGCCCGCATCTCGAGCCCGAGCTGATTGCCACCCAGTCCCAGTGCGCGGCACACATGGGCAGTGCCAAGTGTGGGATGGCCGGCGAATGGCATTTCATAGGCCGGCGTGAAGATGCGCACCATCGCGGCGGCGCGCTTCGAGGGCAGGATGAACGTGGTTTCCGACACGTTGAACTGGCGCGCCAGTGCCTGCATGGCGGCGGGGTCCAGCCCGCTGCCGTCCTCCACGACGCATAGCGGATTGCCGGAAAGGCGCGCCCATGAGGTGAAGACATTGAGAATTCGAAACTTGAGTTCCATGGGACGGGATTATTTCACATTGGTGACCCTTCGCCGCCAGTACGGGGTCGTCTTAGTTATGGTGCACTGGCCCGCTCGGGTGTCATGCGGGATTCACGCTTCCCGGAGATGATCCGCCGCTGCAATCTCGCTGACTGACAAACAAGAAAAATCGTCACTGATGCGGCTCGCCGTCGTCACCAACATCCTGGCGCCCTACCGGATCCCATTGTTCAGCGCACTGGCGTCGCGCTGCGACGATTTTCTCGTCCTGCTGCTTGCCGATCGGCATGTGAATCGAGACTGGTTCGCGCCACCGGTAGGTTTTGCCACGCGCACGCTTCCCGGCATCCGTATCAGCAATGCTGCCGGCGTCGATCCCGTCCATCTGAACGTGGGCGCTTGGGCCGCGCTGAGCACATTCCGTCCAGACGTGGTTTTGGGGGGCGGGTTCACGCCGGCGCACTTGGCCGCGATGCTCTACTGCCGCTACCACGGCAAAGAGTATGTCCCCTGGGGCGAACTTACCCTCGCACACCAAAGCGAAGAACTTGCGTTGCGCCGCTGGCTGCGTCGCTGGATGATTGGCAGCAGCCGCCGTTTCATCGCATCTTCGACCGCCACCCGTGCGGCGTTCGTTCACCACGGCGCCGATCCGGGGAATGTGCTGGTGTCGCCGATGCCGGTGGGTAACGCCGTGTTCCGCGCCCTCGCTGCAAGCGCACGAGCGAGTGGCGATTGCGCGCGGATTCGGCTTCGCCATGGCACGCCGCTGATCGTCTCGGCCGGTCGGCTGGTGGACAGCAAAGGATGGATCCATCTGCTGCGGGCCTTTCAAATAGTGAGCCGGGAGTTTCCTTCCGCGGAACTCGTCATCGCAGGAGAAGGCCCGAGGCGTGAGCACTATCTTGTGCTTGCGGACTCCCTCCGAATCCGCTCCCGCGTACGTTTCGCGGGCCAGCTGACCGCGAACCAGCTCGCGTCTCTATACGCTGCGGCTGATGTTTTCACGCTGGCGACGCTCGCCGACCCGTACGGCGCGGTGCTTCCCGAGGCCATGGCCTGCGACACTGTCGTAGTGAGCTCGGTACACGCTGCCGCCACTGCGGATATGGTCGTTGATGGCGAGTCCGGATTCATCGCGGACCCCCTCGATGAGCAAGCGTTCGCGGATGCACTCACGCGTGCGTTGAGTCTGTCGCCCGAAAGGCGCGCCACGCTACTGGCACAAGCCCGGTTACGAACGCCCGACGACGACATGGAATATTCCGCGAGCGCCATCGTGGATTTCTTGTCAGCTCGAATTACTGGCCATCGACACTCCACATCGGCGCTAGTCGGTTCGGCGGCGACAATGGGATGTCACCGCGATGCCACCTGAATGATTCAGGCTAGCGCCATGCCAAGTGCGTCGCTGACCAAAAACGAGTCGCTGCCAGCCGCCAGCCCCGCCGTGCGGCGTCGCGTGTGTATCGTGCAGCGGATCGTGCCGCACTACCGCGTTCAGTTCTTTCGGGCGTTGCACGCTTCGCTCGCCAGGTCTGGAGTCGATCTGCACCTGATCCACGGCCAGGAAGCCCCTGGCACGGTGCCGCGTGGCGCCCGCTTCGAGGAAACCTGGGCGTTCCGCATCCAAAACCACTACATCCGTATCGCGCGGCACGAACTGATCTGGCAATCCTGCCCCTTCCAGGAGCTCGCGACCTCGGACCTCGTCATCGTGGAACATGCCAACCGGCTGCTGCTCAATTACCCTCTGCTCGCCGCGCGCAGCAAGGGGCGCCGGGTTGCATTCTGGGGTCACGGCGCAAACTTCCAGGCGCGCGGGCAACAATCCGCCCGCAATACCATCACACGCAATCTGGCGCGCGCGGTCGACTGGTGGTTCGCTTACACCAACGGCGGCGCCCGCCTCGTGGAGAGTTACGGCTATCCGCGCGAACGCATGACCGTCGTAAACAATTCGATCGATAGCCATGGCATCGCCAGGGCAATCGCCGGAATTGGTGACGAAGCGAGCGCGCTCCTGCGTGAGCGCTTGCGGCTCAATCGACCTGGCGTCGCGGTCTTTTGCGGCCGGCTGGTCAAGGAGAAACGGCTGGACTTGTTATGGGACGCAGCGCGCAAGATCCGGCAGCGCTGTGCGCACTTCAGTCTTCTGGTGATCGGCGATGGACCGCTTGAACCGGAGGTCAGACACATGGCCGGCTCGCACGACTGGATTCACTACATCGGCGCGACTTCCGGCGAGGACCTGGCTCCATATTTCGCGGTCAGCGACTTCATGCTGATACCCGGCCTGGTAGGCCTCGTTGTGGTCGACGCGTTCGCGGCAGGTTTGCCGCTCGTGACCACTCGCATCGACACGCACAGTCCGGAGATCGAATACCTCGAGCCGGGTGTCAACGGACTCGTGGCGGAACCCGACGATGAATCGCTTGCGACAGCGTGCCTCGAACTACTGGAGTCGCCGCAGATGCTCGAACGCCTGCGCGCGGGCTGTCGTGAATCGTCGCGCGTATACACCCTGGAGGCGATGGTCGAGCGATTCGCCGGCGGAGTGCTGGACGCACTCGAACACAAGCTTTAACTGTCGACCGCGATGCCGTTGACTAAATTCGGGCGGTTCCTTCCCGTTCGTCGCGGTCTGGCCGCAGACCCAGGGCCTCTGCTACCGCCAACGCGAGGAATCGCGGTCCCGATACCAGATTGCGTTCCCACAGTCGCGCCGGCTCGCGTGCAAATCGCCAGGCCCATTCCAGACCGCGATCGCAGATCCATTTCGGCGCTCGCACGACGGTGCCGGCAAAGTAGTCGAACACCGCGCCGATCGATCCGACCGCGCCTGCCTGAAGCGCACCGAGATTGCGTTGAACCCATTTTTCCTGCTTCGGCGCCGTGAGCCCCACCCACAACACGTCCACATGGGCATCGCGAATCTGCGCAGTAAACTGCGCGTCTTGCGCCTGCGACCATGCGCCCCAAGGCGGCGAAATGGTGGCAGCGATCGTCACATGCGGGAACTCGCGCCGGCAACGGCCACTCAGAAGTGCCAAAACTTCCGGCTTTGAACCGAAAAATGCGACGCGGCCGCCTCGCTCGTTCAGTGCCTGCATCGTCGCGACAAAATAGTCGCTGCCGGTGATGCGCGGGCCAAGATCGCGGCGGCAAATTCGCGCGGCGAAGGTAAGACCGACGCCGTCGGCCACTACGGCGTCCGCTTCGTGCAGTGCAGCCGTGAATTCCTGGTCGCGCTCTGCCACAACCAGTGAATGTGGATTTGCGCATGCAAACACGAATGGGCGCGCGGCTTCAGCCCGGTGGGCGTGGATTGCTGCCAGCGTTCGCGCGAGCAGGGCGTCTAGGCCCTCATTCCAGATCGAAACACCGAGAATGCGGCCTGTGTGATTTTCTGTGTGGTTCGTCATGGACACCGAGATTGCGAGCCTCTTGTTACAGCTCCGGGTAGCGTTCGAGAAGCTCGTCGCTGACACGTGTCATACACACGGCGCGGATAATCTCTTCGCATGCGTGTGTTGCAAGTCCACAATTTCTATCGAACCAGCGCGCCGAGCGGCGAAGAT
>DASTTJ010000321.1:0-2691 GCA_035760205.1 Steroidobacteraceae bacterium
CTGAATTCCCTCCGTGATTCCTCCGGTGTCGATACCGCTTTCGTATGGCTGTTCTCGCCCGATGGCACGACCATCGACGAGGTGTACTCCGCACACGGCGCGCTCGCCCAGTGCCGTGTGGAAGCCTGGCGCAGCGCCACCCTCGAAACCTATCCGTGGCTCAAGGGTCGCCTCGAACACCTGCGGCTCTCCGAGATTCGTGACAGTGCCGCGCCCCGCCGAGACCAGCTCATCGAGAGTCAACGTCTCGCCGAATTGCAGATCGGCTCGGTGTTGTTGATTTCGTTCCGGGTCGGCGGCGTACCGGCCGGCATTCTCGGCCTGGCCAACGCACTGCCCCGTGGTGCCTGGGATGTGAACTTGCAGCTCCTGCTGAAGCTGCTCGGGAATTCGCTGGCCGCCGGTCTCGAGCGCCTGCGCGTCGAGGGCCGCCTGCACAAACTCGAAGAGCGCCTGGAGCTCGCGCAGGGCGCGGCCAACGACGGTCTCTGGGATTTCGACATCGAGAGCAACGAGGTCCATTTCTCGCCCCGCTGGAAGCAGATGCTGGGTTACCCGGTGGATGCGCTGCTCGATTCACCGGACTGGCGCAGCCTCGTGCATCCGGAAGACATGTCGCGCGTGCAATCGGCCATTCGCGATCACGTCGCCGGCAAGTCGCCGATTTTCGAAAGCGTGCATCGCATGAAGCACCGCAACGGCGACTGGCGCTGGGTGGTGAGCCGCGCCAAGGCGCGCGTGGACGAACACGGGCGCCTGCTGCGCCTGGTCGGTGTCGAGCTCGACATCACCGAACGCAAGCTCTACGAAGAAGCGCTGTTCCGCGAGAAGGAAAGCGCGCAAATCACGTTGCAGTCCATCGGTGATGGCGTCATCACCACCGATGCGAACTCCACGGTGGACTACATCAATCCCGTGGCTGAACAATTGACGGGCTGGCGCCTCGAAGATGCGATGGGCCGGCCGATCGAAGAGATTTATCGTGCATTCCACGAAGAGACCTGCGAGCCGCTGGAAAACCCGTTGAGCGTGTCGATTCGCCGTACGCGACCGATCAAGAGCGTGCGCCCGATGCTGCTCATTCGCCGCGATGGCAACGAGCTGTATGTCGAGAGCACCGCGGCTCCTATTCGTGATGGCGCAGGCGCTGTCTCCGGCGGCGTGCTCGTGTTCCATGACGTGACGGAATCGCGCGAGTTGAATCGCCGCTTGTCGTATCACGCGTCGCACGACCTGCTGACGGGTCTGGTCAATCGTCGCGAATTCGAGAGCCGCGTCGAACGCGCGTTGAAGAGCGCCAAGGCGCGCGAGAGTTCCTACGCGCTGTGTTACCTCGACATCGACCAGTTCAAGATCATCAACGATACCTGCGGCCATTCCGCGGGCGACGTGCTGTTAGGCCAGGTTGGCGCGCTGCTCAAGAGCAAGGTGCGCTGGCGCGACACGCTCGCGCGGCTGGGCGGCGACGAATTCGGCATCCTGCTCGAGGCCTGCTCGCTGGATGAAGCCCTGCGCACCGCGGAAGTGCTGCGCGAGGCGGTGAGAAATTTCAGATTCACTTGGGAAGACCGCGTTTTCCGACTGGGCGCATCCGTGGGCGTTGTGCCCATTGCCGCCGACAACGAAGACGTGGCGTCCATCATTTCGGCCGCCGACAGTGCCTGCGCCGCGGCGAAAGAGGGCGGCCGCAACCGCGTGCACAGCTTCGCCGAGAACGACATCGAGCTCATGCGCCGCCGGCGCGAGATGCAATGGGCTGCGCGCATCAATGCGGCGCTGGAAGAGGGTCGCTTCGAGCTGTACCGCATGCAGATCATGCCGCTGCAGCGTCCCGAGCCGGGCGCGCACTATGAACTGCTGCTGCGCATGCGCGATGAATCAGGGCGCATGGTCTCGCCCGACAATTTCATTGCCGCGGCCGAGCGGTATGGTCTGACACCGGCCATCGATCGCTGGGTCATCGAGAATGCGTTGCGCTGGCTGGTAAGCGAGGCGGACGAGCGCGAGAAGCTCGCGATGTGCTCCATCAATCTGTCGGGACAAAGTCTGGGCGACGACAAGTTCCTGCCATTCGTCATCGAACAATTCCAGAAGAGCGGTATCGACGCGGCGAAGATCTGCTTCGAGATCACCGAGACCGCGGCTGTGGCCAGTTTCTCGCAGGCGAATCGCTTCATCCAGGCGCTGAAAGAGCTCGGCTGCCGCTTCGCGCTCGACGACTTCGGCACCGGCCTCTCCTCGTTCGGTTACCTCAAGCACTTCCCCGTCGACTTCCTCAAGATCGACGGCAGCTTCGTGCGCGAAATCCTGCACGACCCCATCGATCGCGAAATGGTGCGTTCGATCAACGAAATCGGCCACCTCACCGGCAAGAAGACCATTGCCGAGTTCGCCGAGAACGCCGAGATCATCCAGATGCTCACCTCGCTGGGCGTCGACTACGCGCAAGGTTATGGCATCGCCCAGCCGCAGCGCGTCCTGAAGGCCGTCAACGCTTAGCCAGCCTTGTCAGGCGCTGCGCGCCACGTCGGAAAACGCCGCCGAAGCGGCGGCGTCCATCGGGGTTATGATCTCTCCGTTCCAGGGGGATCCATGCGCCATTCGACCCGTCTAACTTTTGTCGCCGGCCTTCTGGCGCTCACTTCGTTCGCCCACGCGCAGAACGCCAGCGTCCTCTGGTACGAGCAGCCC
>DASTTJ010000322.1:0-5107 GCA_035760205.1 Steroidobacteraceae bacterium
TGGCGCAATCCGCTTTTGCGCTGGCCCGTTTCGTGGGCGGGCTATCTACCGAATGCGGTGGGAGAAGAGCTGATCGAAGAGTGCGCGGCGACGTTGCGACGCGGCCACTCCCTGCTCGTGTTTCCCGAGGGCACACGCACCGTGCCGGGCAAGCCGCTGCGCATGCAACGCGGTGCGGCCCACATCGCGCTGGCTGCGGATTCGGAAATTCTGCCGGTGACCATCACCTGCGATCCCCCGACTCTGTTCAAGGGCAATCCGTGGTACCGCGTGCCCGCGCGGCGCTTCCACCTGCACGTGGTCGTCGGCACGCCGGTTGCCGCGCGCGACTTCGTCCGCGGCAACGAGGCGCCGGCCCGCGCTGCGCGTCGACTTACGCAATGGATGCTCGGGCACTTCGATGCCGGCCGTATATTGCGGCCCGATCATGTGGAAGCATCCGAATCGCCGTGGCTGGCCGAGCCAGCCGGCCGTTAACCCGAAAGAGAAAGTCGAGATGTCAGTGACATTGAAATCCCGCGAAGAAATCCTTGAGCACCTGCGAGTGGTGCTGAGCGACTTGTTCGAACTCAAACCCGAGCAGATCGTGCCCGAGGCCAACCTGTACACCGATCTCGACATCGACAGCATCGATGCCGTAGACCTGTTCCTGACGCTCAAGGAAATCACCGGCCGGAAAATTCAGCCGCAGGCCTTCAAGGACGTGCGCACGGTCAACGACGTCATCGATGCGATCCAGACGCTGACGTCGACGCCGGGCTAAAGGCCGCCATCGTGCTGTTGCTTCCTTTGATCGATGCGGTCGAGCACGCGGCAGATCACTTGAATCTGCGCTTCGTCATCCCGGACACCAACCTCTACTTCGAAGGCCATTTTCCCGGCTGCCCCGTGTTGCCGGGTGTCGTTCAGGTGGGCTGGGCCATCGAGTTTGCGCGCCTGCACATCCCGTTGTCTGCCCGCTTCCGCTCGATGGCTGCAGTGAAGTTCATGCGTGTCATTCAGCCCATGGCCGCCGTGACACTTCGCCTGTCCGCGGACACGGACCTGCGCGAACTGTCCTTCGAATACCTTGTTTCAGACCGCCCGTGTTCGAGTGGCCGCGTGCTGTTCCATTGAATGATGAAGACCTCCATCGTCATTCCGTTCTACAACCACGCGGGCGCCATCGCTTCCGTGGTGGACGCCCTGAAACCTCTCGATCTGTATTGCTTCATCGTGGATGACGGGTCGGATGCGCAGGCACAGCAGGTGCTTTCGCAGATCGCGATTCGCGAAAGCTGGGTAAAGATTCTTCGTCTGCCGCACAACAGCGGCAAGGGCGCCGCCGTCATGGCTGGCTGCGACGCGGCCCTGGCCGCCGGTTTCACGCATGCACTGCAGATCGATGCCGATGGCCAACACGATGTCGCCGACGCGGCGAGTCTGCTGGCGCAGTCACGCCTGCATCCGGCCGCGATGATCAGCGGCGAGGCAATTTATGATTCCACCGTGCCGCGCTCCCGGCACTACGGGCGTTATCTCACGCACCTGTGGGTGTGGATCAACACCCTGTCGTTCGACATCCGGGATTCGATGTGCGGACTTCGGGTCTATCCACTCGCCGCCACCTGCGACATCTGGCGCGCACACCGCATCGGCCGGCGTATGGATTTCGACACCGAGATCATGGTCCGGCTCCACTGGAACGGCCTGCACATCATCGCGGTTCCGGCGCGAGTGACCTATCCACGGGATGGCGTTTCGCACTTCAAGATGCTGAAAGACAACGTCTTCATCAGCCGCATGCACACGCGTCTCTTCTTCGGGATGTTATGGCGGCTGCCGGCGCTGCTCACCCGGCGGCTGACGCACCGTGGCCCCAAGGCCTTCGTATGACGCTGCGCGAAACCACCGTGGCGATACAGGTGCCATTTCACGATATCGATTCCGTGGGCATGGCGTGGCACGGTCACTACGCCAAGTACTTCGAAATCGCGCGCTGCGCGCTGCTCGACAGTTTCGGCTACGGCTATTCCGCCATGCGCGAATCGGGGTTCAGCTGGCCCGTGATCGACATGCGTATCCGCTTCGTGAAGAGCGTGACCTTCGAACAGCGCATCCTCGTCAAGGCCACATTGCGTGAATGGGAAAACCGGCTGCTCATCGACTATCTGATCACCGATGAGGCGAGTGGAGGGCGCCTGACCAAAGGATCCACTGTGCAGGTTGCCGTCGAAATGCGAAGCGGCGAGATGTGCTTCGTGTCACCGCCCGTCCTGTTCCAGCGCCTGGGGCTGGCGCAATGAAAAGGCGGGCCGTGTTGCCGTGGCTGGCAACCCTGATCGTGATGCCGTGCGCGCCTGCGCCGGGCAGCGATCCGTTCGCTCATCCCGTGACCGACGAGGCGCAGCTGCGCGCGCTGCTGTCGCGGCCGGCAGAGAAGTTGAGGAAGGCACAGGTGCTCGAAGGCCAGTTCCGGCACAGTCGGCATCTGCGCGAAATTCCGAAACCCCTCGTCGCGCTCGGTGAGTTTACTTTTGTGCGCGATCTCGGCGTGTACTGGCACACGCGGCAGCCATTCGATTCGGTGGTCGTGCTCACCGGGGCGGGTCTCGCGCAGTCGGATGACGGTGGGCCGGTGCAAAGGATTTCAGCGGACGAGCAGCCGGCGGTTCGCCTCATTACGAACATCTTCATGGCGCTCTTCACGCTCGATACTCAATCGCTGAGCCGCGACTTCGATCTGTTCGGTGGCGTTGTAGAAGGGAACCGCTGGATCATCGGACTCAAACCCCGCGCCAAAGCCATTGCCGGCGTGTTCAGCCAGGCAACCGTGGCCGGCGCCGGCGAAGTGGAGCAGGTGGTGCTCACCGACGCGCAGGGCGACCGCACGCTGATCGATCTCACCGGCATCCGCTATTCGAGCGACCTGCCCGGCGCCGACGTGCGCGCCTTGTTCGCGCTTCCGCGCCCATGACGTCGGGCGCGCCGCTGCGGTTGCGCTTCATCGGATGGAGCGCGCTGATGCTCGCCATGCTGGCGATTTTCGCGGGATTCGTGCTGCCGAATCCACGAGTGGAAACGGACATCCTGGCGTTGCTGCCGCAAACGCAAACCGATCGCGGCTTCGATGCGCCACTTGCGGAATTCTCAGCGCAACTGGCACGCAAGCAGATTTTCCTGATCGGCAGCGACCGTCTCGAAGACGCCAAACTGGCCGCTGCCGCATTCGCGAATGCACTCGAGACATCCGGCGCGTTCATAAGTGTCCAGTGGCAGTTCGACAGCGACCTGACTCAACGCGCCGAAGTCTATCGGGTGCATCGCGCCTTCCTCTTGTCGCCGAAAGACCGGCAGGCGCTCGAGGCGGGGGTGGTGGAACCGCTCGTGAAGCGGGCGCTGCGTGCCGCATACACACCCACGGGTCTCATGCAGCCCTTGGGACTCGCCGAGGATCCGCTCGGATTCACGAGTAATTTCCTGCGCGCCACCGCGGGTTTCGTCGGCAATACCCGCGTGGAAGGCAACATGCTGGTCGCGGAGGGTGACGGACGCGATTTCGTGCTGGTGCTCACCGAAAATTCTGGCCACCCGTTTGCGTCCTCGACGCAGGAGCGCGTGGTCCCCGCCATTGCGCTGGCGCGACTGGCCGCAAGCCTGGCCACGAACAGGCCGGTGGAAATCGCAGGCTCTGGCGCCATCCAGCACGCCAGCGCGGCCGCCGAGCGCGCCAGGCATGAAGTGACGACCTTCGGCACGATTGAAACGATCGCGGTGGTATTGCTGTTGCTGCTGGTCTTCGGCTCGATGCGGCCACTGCTGCTCGGACTCCTGACGCTCGTGCTGGCCATTGCCGCCGCGTACACCGTCGTGCATTTCATGTTCGGCAAAGTGCACATCCTCGCCCTGGTCTTTGGCTCGAGCCTCATTGGCAGCGTGATCGATTACTCGATCCACTTCTTTGCCGATCGGTTCCGGGATCCCGAGCACTGGACGCCGGCAGCAGCCCTGTCGCACGTGGGGCCGGCGATCCTGCTCGGCCTTACGACGACACTGGTGGGCTACCTGGTCCTGGCGGCTGTGCCATTTCCCGGGCTCGAGCAGATCGCGGTGTTCTGCATGACCGGCCTCGTCGTGGGCTGCGGCTGTGTTCTGTGTCTCTACCCGGTGCTTGCTCGCGCCCGCGGCCAGCTGCCGAAGTTCGGGCCGGTCATCGGGCATGTGATCGATCGCGTGTTACGCAATTGGCGTTGGACGAACTTGAGCTTCATCGTGATGGCGGGGCTCGCCGTGTGGGTTGCGCTGGGAATGGCCCGCGTGCAAATCCAGGACGACGTCAAAGCGTTGCAGCAGTCGCCCGCTCAGTTGGTGAGCGAAGAGCAACGCGTGCGCGAGGTGGTGGGGAGCGGCATCGAAACCCGCTTCTTCCTGGTGTCTGGCGATTCGGCGCAGGCCGTGCTCGAAACCGAAGAGCGGCTCACGCAGGCGCTGGACGAATTGGTGAGCAAGAAAGCGCTCGCTTCCTATCAGGCCGCAAGCACCGGCGTTCCCTCGCTCGGAATCCAGCGCCGGAATCATGACTTGCTCTCGAATCTCGTCTACGCCCCCGGTTCGCTACTCGAGCAGGTGATGACCACGCTCGGCTTTCCGCCGTCGGCCATCGGTCGGCGTCGCGCGGAATTCGAAGGCGCGGATGCGCCGCTCACGGTGGAGGAATGGTTGAGCAGCCCGGCGTCCCAGGGTGCCCGGCATTTATGGCTGGGCCAGGTCGGGTCGCGTTACGCAAGCGTAGTGACGCTCGGTGGAATCACCGATGTTTCGTCGTTGAAGAGGGTGCAACTACCGGGCGTGCGGCTGATCGACCGTATCGCGCAGACGACGGAGACACTGAGCCGCTATCGATATGTGATGACGCTGCTGCTGGCAGCGGTGTATGCGGTCGCGGGGCTTGTTCTCGTATTGCGCTTTGGCTGGCGCGATGCTCCCCGGATGCTTCTGCCGTCCGTAGCAGCCACGCTCACCACCGTGGGAATCTTTGGCTGGCTCGGTGTGCCCTTCAATCTATTCACGCTGCTCGCGTTGTGGCTGGTGCTGGGGCTCGGCATCGACTACGGCATCTTCCTGCGAC